>NZ_JACAEU010000025.1:0-57256 GCF_013388695.1 Fischerella sp. | reverse complement strand
TTAGAGCAAGTTCTATTTCAACGTTGCCAAGTTCTTCTCAAACAGCCATCTTTGATTAAAGCGATCGCATGTTTCCACTGGTGGCCAAAAACAAAACCTTTATCATTCTGACGCAACCGGAATTGATATAATCTATTGCCTGGTGGCACTTTCATGTCATCCAAAGAAAAAGCTGCATTCAGTTGGTCTAATTTCCTTTGTGCAACTTCCCAAAGATTGACGGGACACTTCTTTCGAGCGTCTTTTGAGTCGTTCCCATCGAAAATGTCTTCAGTCGCTTTATCTTTGAATGACACTATCATATTAGCATGATAACACGGATGACATGCTAAGAACAAATCCATACTCTCCCCACTCCTCAAGCACGTGCCAGCAGAGGTGCAGCAGCAAGCAGGGTTTGAGTGTAAGGATGCTGAGGATTAGCAAAAATTTCTTTTGTGGGGCCTATTTCGACAATTTTGCCACCGTTCATCACGGCAATGCGATCGCACAAAAATCTCGCTAACCACAAATCGTGGGTGATAAACAAATACGTTAAATCAAACTCTTCTTTTAACTCCAACATCAAATCCAGGACTTGTGACTGCACGCTAGCGTCTAACATACTCACGGGTTCATCGCAGATTAAAAGTTTAGGATGAGTAATTAAAGCACGAGCAATGGCTACTCGTTGCTGCTGTCCTCCTGACAAATCTGAGGGATAGCGCTGATAATAAACTTCTGGCGGTTTTAACCCCACTTTCTCCAGCATCGACAATACCTGTTGTTTCGCTGCTTCAGGAGTTGCGATCTGATGAATTAATAGCGGATCGGCGATACTCTGTCCTACCGTCATCGCTGGATTGAGGCAAGCATGGGGATCTTGAAATACCATTTGCATTTGCCGCCGTTGCTGGCGGATTTCTTGCCGAGATAGGTTAGTTATATCTCTTCCTAAAAACTCGACTTTGCCAGCGCTAGGACGAATCAGTTGCAAGATTGTTCGCGATAAAGTACTCTTACCGCAACCAGATTCCCCGACTAATCCTAAAATTTCTCCTGAATAAAGTTCCAAATTGATGCCATCGACTGCCTTTATTGTCTGACCTTGACCTTTAAACAATCGCTCAACAAAATTAGGCTCGATGGTGTAGTGCTGTTTTAGTTCGAGGAGGCGCAGAATTGGGGATCGGAGATCGGCGATTGGGGATTGGGAAGAAATTTCCTCAGTTCCTTCTACATTTTGAATATGCAAAGCTGCTTGTAAGAGCGATCGCGTGTATTCGTGCTGGGGATGCCTAAATACAGATTCTGTCGCACCCATTTCCACCATCTTGCCGTCATACATGACGCCAATGCGATCGCAATATTCTGCCACCATAGCCAAATCGTGGGAAATCAACAGCAGTGCCATGTTTTCTTCTGCACACAGTCGCGTTAGTTCCTGCAAAATCTGCGCTGAGACTGTGACATCTAAGCTGGTGGTGGGTTCATCGGCAACTATCATCTTGGGTTGCAGCAATAAAGCCAAAGCAATGGCTACTCTTTGCCGCATCCCACCGCTAAACTCGTGCGGGTACTGATTCCAGCGATTAGCAGGTATCTTAACTTTTTCTAATATGGCGATCGCCTTTTCTTTGGCTTCTCGTGTTGACAACTGGGGTGAGTGCGCCTTGAGTGTTTCAATACAGTGGTTGCCAATAGTCATTAACGGATCGAGGCGCGTCATAGGATCTTGGAAGATCAGCGCTACTGCCTCCCCTCGAAATTTCCGCATTTGGATTGGTGTCAAATCAAACACTGATTGTCCTTGAAATGTCACCCGTCCTTCAATGCGAGTAGACGCTGGTAGCAAGCGCATCGCTGCCCTTCCCAAGGTTGACTTACCACACCCCGACTCTCCCACTAATCCCATTCTTTCGCCTGGTTGCAGGCGGAAAGATACGTCATCAACTGCCCATTGGGCTTCTTCACCACTACGATGAGGATAGGCAACCCGCAAATGTTCGATAGAAAATAAGATACTCACGTAATATCAATCCTTTTAGCCTACTATCTCTCAATTTCTACTAAATCAGATATGTAGCTCAACCTTAAAAAACATAATAATGTAGGGTGCGTTAGGACAATTCGTCCTAACGCACCTAAAACATGAATTTTGGTACGTTACGCGCTACTCTAACGCACGCTACAGGTTTTATAAAGTCATAAATAAAAAACCCTCCAATGATGGAGGGTGAAATAATGCGATCGCCTAAGCTTAGTACAGCTTTGCGTAAAATCGTAGCTTTTTAAACGCAGAGGAGCGCAAAGTAACCGCAGAGGGGCGCAGAGTCTTTGTGCAAAAATTTCGCGCGCGAACTTACGAAATGTTGTACTTAGCTAGCTAGAATCTTTACCGCTTCATGCAGCAGCGTTTTGACTCTGTACAGCTTATAAAGCTTATCCTGATGAAACCTCATCTGCTCATCATCAAAGTATTCCTCCTCCTTAGTTAACCTAAGCAGTCCCATCTGACTTTCTGTAGGTTCTCCCATCATGTCAAGTGCTACCGTGATGTGCTTGTAAATCTCAATTCCAGGTGAGTGCAAGCCGATACCCTCTCTCATCTGGTCAATAGCGCGATAAGGAAAAGCAGTGAGTACGTTAATCCAAGCTTCAGGTTTACCGTGGCTACCTAATGGTTGCACTCCATAGTGAGATGCCATCGCGCGTAAATCTTCTAGCGATAGCGCTTCTAGTTCTTTGCGTGTCATCATATAGTTGTCTCATTGTTAATTGGGACTGGTAGCTATGAACTCTTGACGGATGCCATAGCTACCAATTAACTATTATTCAATAGGTTAACCAATTAGTTCAAGCAAGATTAAGCAATGTAAAGTGAGTAAAGATAAGCGCGGTAATCCAGATATCAAAGAGCACGGCTTTAAAACCGATAGAGAAGAACCATTTAATAAATTGCTTGCTGTTAAAGTTACCGAGTCAATGTATAACCAAGTTAAAAGTCAGCCTGACTCTTCTGAATTCATGAGAAAAGCTATTCAAAAAGCACTGGATGAAGCTAAACAAGATAAGTAGAGATATAGCTTTGTCGTTAAAATTTATTCAATAAGTTATTTAATATTTTTCAATAATTTTAATATAAAAAACAAACAACCTTCTTTTGACAGGAGGTTTTATGTTTCTGTATGACGTTACAGTTTATCTATCAGTCCAAGAGTGACACAAAGAACAGGTCTATGATGCTTATGACAAACTATGGGCTGCTGGTACACCAGTAACAGCAACAAATTTTAATAAAAGCCGATCCAATAATCTTTATAAATTATTGATGAAAATTTTCAATATATTTTAGGAAAAACAGGTGGTATATTCAACTAGATAAGTTAACTTTTTTCTCATTTCATCTACTTAATCGCGATAAAATGAAATTAAGCTAAGACAAGAGAGGTACAGATATTATGGGTGTAAAAATTTTACCTGATGTTGGAGATATAGCTGAAAACCTTGGTGTAACAGGTATTTTAGGAGTTGTTCTTCTGCCTGTTTTCTTACCAGTGATTGCTGGTGTTGCTAAGCCAATAGTCAAGACAGCTGTGAAAGGCGGAATCCTTTTCTATGAAAAGAGTAAAGGAGCGATCGCAGAAGTTGGTGAATCTTGGGAAGACATTGTCGCAGAAGCAAGGGCTGAAATTGGTGAGGCACGAATGAAATCGGCAGAACCTGTGGAAGCTAGTGCTGATTGACTGAAGGGAGAATCATGCTAATAGTCGAATTCAGCATTGCACATTTGCAAAACAATATAACTTTTTGTGAGGGATGGGAATTTTGCCTATCCTTTTTTGAAGGAAAGAATTGCAAAACTTAATAGACAACGACCGCCAAAAAATAATTGAACTGGAAGGAATAAGCAGATGTCAGCTTCTATACTTCCATTTTTGGAAACTGCTGCCCAACACCTAGTCCAAAATGTTCCCCTTGCCCAAGCTTCTGAAACTGTCGGTTCTGTAGTTGCTCGTCTTGCTGGCAGTACATTTGATTCTGCCGAAGCTATCTACATTGTTGATAAAAATGGACATCTGCAAGGTCTAGTTCGCCTCGTAACTTTATTAACCGCGCCACAACACCGAAAACTAGGCGAAATCATGACTTTGCAACCACCAACAGCCCATCCTCACGACGATCAAGAAAAGGTTGCAGGGTTGGCAGTTACATACAGATTGGTAGATGTTCCTGTAGTTGATAGACAGGGTTATTTTCTAGGAGTTGTTCCTGCCCAATCTTTAATTGCCATTTTAAGACGAGAGCATATTGAGGATCTGCATCGACTGACTGGTATTCGAGGTGAAGATTCTCAGGCACGCCAAGCCCTGGAAGCACCACCAACGCGACGAGCAAGCGATCGCTTACCGTGGCTGTTTGTTGGGCTGCTTGGCAGTATCTTGGCTACATTCGTTGTCTCTCGGTTTGAAAGTACTCTCGAAGCTCGTGTTTTTGTTTCCTTCTTTGTGCCTGGGATCGTCTACCTTGCAGATGCGATTGGGACGCAAACGGAAGCAATTGTTGTCAGAGGTTTATCTTTTAACCATAATACCTCTTTGCGGAGTTTACTGACTGGAGAGCTTTGGACTGGACTGCTGATTGGGCTTGTTCTCGGTGGTTTAAGCTTCCCACTCGTGCTTGCAGCATTTGCGAATCTGCAATTAGCTTTTGCTGTGGCACTAACGATAGTAACTGCTGGGGGTGTTGCAACCAGTGTTGGTTTATTTTTTCCTTGGCTACTCCACAGTATCGGCAAAGATCCAGCATTTGGTTCTGGCCCTGTTGCTACAATCATCCAGGACGTAATGAGTTTGCTAATTTATTTCCTGATTGTTCAATTTCTCGGAGTCTAAGATTAGACCAATTTAAAAAATGATTGCAACAGATGGATTTACATAGCCCATAGTGCTTTATGCCGGGAGACCCGTCCACCGCAGTGGCTCCAAAATTTCAAATCCAAAATCCTATTAATTAGTACTTTCAATTAGTGATTTGTTTATAACTATAGCCCAATCCTGACTTACAAAAATTTATGTAAATCACTTGATGATCGTAAACTTATAAAAATGCCGATCAAATATTATAAAATTATTAAATGCTTTTAAATTTAATCAATACTTGTATGCCCAGCTAGTATTATATATTTGGTGATTCAGGAGAGTGAGGAAGTTTTTAAATTAATGGCGATCGCGCATCAAACAGCAAGTTTTTGTTGCCGTTGAATAAAGGCTCCTCAGCAGCGGATACTGCACTCCTAGTAATATTGTTTTGTTTGAAATATGCAATATTTGCATTCTGGAAACTGCGTTAAACCCAAAGTTGAAAATCAAAAATTAAAAATAGATTGACAAATGCTCATTTCTGCTGATACGCGCATTTCTTTCCCGTGTTCTCTAGTCTATGCCACCTACCGAGACAAGCTAGTTGAACTTGTTCCGTACATGCCAAACGTGCGTTACGTCAAAGTTAAATCTCGCCGCGAGGAGAATGGACGAGTTTACAGCGTCAATGAGTGGCATGGAGGTGGAGAAATTCCACTGGCAGCAAGGGCTATAATTAGCGAAGATATGCTCTCGTGGACAGAATACAATACCTGGAACGAGGCTGAATTTTCGCTCTCGTGGCAAATCGAAACTCATGCCTTTAGCGAAGCAGTCAACTGTACAGGAAAAAATCACTTCATTGCTGATGGTAATTCCACCATAATTAAGAGTCGTGGCGAACTCACGATTGATCCCAAGCAAATTAAGGGGGTACCTCGATTCATTGCTAAGCAAATCGCGCACATAGTCGAGGATTTTCTTGGTAAAAAGATTGAACCCAATCTGCTACAAATGAGCGAAGGAGTGCGTCAGTATCTAGAGCAGCAAACTAAAGGTAGCGACTAGGAAGACGCGGAGATCGTGAGACACGGTGATACTTCCCTTGACGCGGAGACAATGAGACGCGGTGACGCGGAGAAATTATCAAAAATATTCCCCGTGTCCCCGTGTCCTCTTCAAAGCTTTTTGCAAGTTGCTTCCCGTAGGGTACAATCAACAACATACAACCAACAACACTTAGAAAGTGTTAAAACTAATGAAGCAAAAAGTCCACATTCTTGTAGCTGTGGGATGATTTTATCAAGGCGCTTTTAAGTGCCATGATAGAAAAATCTTGGTTGAAATACCACGGTGGTAAAGTAAAAATTCTTTGGAAATAGTGCAGCCTAAAGAAGCTAAAAATAGTTTTGTGAGGGTAGCGAAAACCTCCTGAAACTAAGCTCATGCATTTTTAACTGTAGAGGCGCATGATGGTGCGTCTCTACAAGTCATAAAAAACTAAATAAAAGCTTTTTGAAGCAATCTGTAGATTGCTTCATTTGTAACTTTGTAACAGGGTATACACAAACATATCCCAAATGGATAAACGCACCAGCATGTTATCCATGAGAGAATTGTAGCCTTAACCCTGAGCAAGGGCTAACTGAAAGGGCGAGTACCCTACAGCGATGCTACTCTACCAGAAGTGGGAGGAACGGGTGCAGGCGTCTACGCCTACAAACTAAAAGCTTACGGCTTTTGAAGACAGATGAGCGAAGACTGTCGCAGTTGGTCGCAGCTGTGAGAGTGTCAATTTCCTTTATGATTCTAAATACAGTCTCTAATCTCGCAAGTAAAAATCTTCAAGGTCTCATTGTGTACCAACATTCGCAATCCAGACAATCCCCAAGTTTTGGCAAAACACTTCCTACTCCTCTTTTGCATCTGTCTCTGGTGCAGGTGGTTTTAGGATAGCGTTACAGTAGTGAATAAGAGTCGTCAGGCGATCGCTAATTGTCTTGAGTCTGTAAACAGCACTCCCACTTTGTCGCGCCCCTTGGAAAAACATCACATCTATTTCCAAAAGTCGCAATTGCTTGTTCATCTCTGTCCTATAGGACAATTCCCGCGATTTTTCTTCAGCTAAAGGTATAATCTGTTGCTGAAAAAATTGCTGTAATGATGAAAGATGTTGCCGCAGTTGGTGTGCATCCATTTGCTTAGTCGCAACATTAGAGCGGAACTGCTCTAGGAGTATTGCGAAGGTGTGATATTTCTGATGATTGAGAGACATTCAGTACTTAATTGAGATACTATTAATGTCAAGAAATTTTTCATATACAATATACTTCTTTAACCTTTTGTTCAGGTTGCTGCCCCGGAAATTATAATTTGGGGCTAAATTTATCATAAATCGCTTTCCAGGATCATTATGCTCGATATCTATAATTGGCTGAATTGCACAGACTTTTGGTTTGAGCAATTATCCTGCCATCGCTTTCCCTTCCCAGATGTCAGCAGATAGTCCTTTTGATGACGATAATGTCGTCGATTGTATCTAACCCCCCATTTAACCACCCATTACCTACAGCCCCGATATATTGTATGATGAGTAGCGCAATTGTCAATCACCCCGTAGATATAACCATTCCAGAATGGCTACAAAATTGCTTGTCCGCACCGCCCCCAGATCGTGCCGCAAGTGAAGATGACCGAAGGTATTATGATACAGATTTGATTTGCCGAGCATTTGAATTTGCCTATCACCTGCATCAAGGTCAGTACCGCAAATCAGGAGAACCTTATATTTGCCATCCTGTTGCTGTAGCTGGGATGCTGCGTGATTTAGGAGGCAGTGCTGCTATGATAGCAGCTGGATTTTTACATGATGTAGTCGAAGATACAGATGTTACAATCGAAGAAATAGAACAGCGTTTTGGCTCAGAAGTCAGACGTTTAGTTGAAGGTGTAACAAAGCTTTCAAAAATCAACTTCAAAAGCAAAACTGAAAGTCAAGCGGAAAACTTTCGGCGTATGTTTCTGGCAATGGCACAAGATATCCGCGTGATTGTGGTGAAACTGGCAGACCGTTTGCATAATATGCGGACTTTAGAATTCATGCCAGAAGAAAAACGCCGTCGCACCGCTTTAGAAACAAGGGAAATTTTCGCTCCCCTAGCTAATCGCTTGGGGATTTGGCGTTTTAAGTGGGAATTGGAAGATTTAGCGTTTAAGTATTTGGAACCGGAAGCTTTTCGCCAAATTCAGCAGCTTGTTTCGGAAAAAAGAACGGCGCGGGAAGAAAGATTAACGAAAGTAGCTGAAACTTTGCGATCGCGAATGGCAGAAGCAGGAATTCGCTGTCTTGATATCAGCGGTCGCCCCAAGCATCTTTATAGCATTTATCAAAAGATGCAGCGCCAAAACAAAGAATTTCACGAAATTTACGATTTGGCAGCACTGCGGGTGATTGTCCAGACCAATGAGGAATGCTATCGTGCTTTGGCGGTAGTTCACGATTTATTTCGCCCGATCCCCGGTAGATTTAAAGATTATATTGGTTTACCCAAGCCCAACCGTTACCAGTCTCTGCATACAGGGGTGATTGGGCCTTGGGGTCGTCCTTTAGAAGTGCAAATTCGCACTCTCGAAATGCACCATATCGCCGAGTATGGGATCGCAGCCCACTGGAAGTACAAAGAAACCGGAGGTTCTCACATTGGGCTAACTGCGTCTGATGAAAAATTCACTTGGTTGCGGCAGTTATTGGAATGGCAAAATGATCTTAAAGATGCTCAGGAATATTTAGAAAGCATCAAAGATAATCTCTTTGAAGATGATGTTTATGTTTTCACTCCCAAGGGAGATTTAGTGTCTTTAAGTCCTGGTTCTACAACAGTAGATTTTGCCTATCGCATTCATACAGAAGTAGGAAATCACTGTGCGGGTGCGCGGGTGAATGGGAGAATGGTACCGCTATCTACGCGGCTGCAAAATGGCGATATTGTCGAGATTATTACCCAAAAGAATAGCCATCCCAGCTTGGATTGGTTGAACTTTGTCAGGACTAGTGCGGCGAAAAACCGCATTAAGCAATGGTACAAGCGATCGCGCCGAGAAGAAAATATTGCTCGCGGTCGGGAATTATTGGAAAAAGAATTGGGTAAAACGGGTTTTGAAGGTTTGCTGAAGTCAGAACCAATGCAGGCGGTAGCAGAAAAGTGTAATTACCACTCAACAGAAGATTTACTCGCAGCTTTGGGTTACGGGGAAATAACGCTGAACTTGGTGCTAAACCGTTGGCGAGAAATCATCAAAGCACAACAGCCTGCTGTCCATGAACCAGAATTTACACCAAATCTGCCAACTACAGCTAAAGCAGCGGCGGCGTTGCGAGATGGAGGGCCGGCAACGACTTCGCGCTTATCTGACTCGCCAATCGTTGGGGTAGAAGGGTTAGTGTATCATCTGGCTGGGTGTTGTACTCCCATTCCTGGTGAGGCAATTATCGGTGTTGTCACGCGCGGTAAGGGAATATCTATCCATCGCCAAGGATGTCACAACCTGGAGAAAGTAGAGTGCGATCGCCTTGTGCCGGTAAGTTGGAACCAAGCAGCAGAAAACATTGGTCGTCCTCAGAGTTATCCAGTGAATGTGCAAATTGAAGCTTTGGATCGGGTGGGAGTGTTAAAGGATATTTTGTCGCGGCTGAGTGACCAAGGCATTAACGTGCGTCATGCTAACGTCAAAACTTCTTTTGGTCAACCGGCGTTGATTGATTTGGGGATCGAGATCCGCGATCGCTCTCAATTAGAACACATATTTGTCCAAATTAAGAAAATGAGTGATATTCTCAATATTCGCCGCGTCGGTCAAATTGATGGATAGTACTCAATTTGGCAGGGTGCGTTAACACGTGAATTATCCCCTTGCTAGTTGGGGGTAGATTGTTTGTTGTGAAGAAAAATTATATTTATTTATAAGGTGGATTTAGAAGATTAATGTTTTCAAGAGATAGAGAATGGAAAGAGGTAAGAATTATGAATGACAAATGCTGAATCCTCAAAATTTCATAATTCATAATTCATATCTATTAGATTGTAGTGGACTGGCAAGCCTAAAATGGTGTAATAGAAAATGTTCGTAGTAAGCGCTTCAGCGCGGCGAAACAAGTTAAAAATCTAATGCACAAATTTAGCCTTGACACGCCAGTAGGGTGCGTTACGGCAAGTAAAGCACCATTAACAGAAAATATGTGTTAGCGATCGCGTCACACACTCTACATTATTAGTTAAGTTTAGACGTCAGATTTCTTTCCGTTCCTCTGAAATAAACTGTGAAAGAATATTTCCTGTAATATCTAGTAGTTGATCTAGTAGAAAGCCGATTATGCCGATATAAATTAGACTCTCAATGATGACATTGTAGTTACCAGATTTGTAACTATTCCAAATCAAAAAGCCCAACCCTTTACCTACTGTTAACATTTCTGTGGCAATGACAGTAAACCAAGCTGTCCAGATGCCAGTCCTTAAAGCACTAAATATATGATTAATTGCCACACGAATGTTATTGCCTTGGATGCGAGATTTTCGCATACCTTGAGCCGTATTCAGAATTATCGGCCAAATAGCACTAAAAAAAACAACAAGACTTGTTGCTACTTCTAATTCTCGAAACAATATTAAAGCTAGTGGTAGAAGGGCTATCGGAGGAATACTATACGGAATTTGCAGTGTCCGTTTGCATATCTGATAAACTAAGGGGTTCATACCAATAAAACTTCCAAGTATAATCCCCAAAATCACAGCAGGAATGTAGCCAACAAACAATAATTTTAGGCTGGATAAAAAGTCTAAAAAGATACTATGATCCATGCCTCATGATTTGAATTGGAACATCTGAGCAATGGTGCGGCGATAATACACAATAGCACATAGACAAGCAATTTGAATCGCACTGATCCCCAAAAAAATACGAAAATCCGGCTTTATAAAATCTATCAAAAATCGAAAGCTTAAATAACAAACTAAATAAAATTTAAATAAATCACCTTCTTGGTATTCATAGCGACTGCGAAGCCGTATAAATATCATTAGTATAATTAAAAATACAATTTCATACAATTGGGTGGGATGACGAGGAATGCCATCGCCAAAATCTACACCCCAAGGTAATTTTGTAGCAATTCCGTAAGTGCGATCGCTCAATCCTGTCAGAAAGCAACCAATCCTACCAATTACTGTTCCTAAAATTAATGGATAAACAAATACATCACCAGTAGAGTGGCTGACACCAATAAATTTTTTCGTAATTTCTACCCCAATCACTGCACCTAACAGTGCTCCTACTACTGTTTTTCCTTGGAGTAATAGTAATAGAAATAGCTGTGAATTTTGCCAAAGCAAATCAATATGTTGCAGTAAAACTAGTACCTTTGCACCACAAAGCGCACCCAACATTCCACCAACAAGAATAGAAGTGCGCTGTGCTGGTGTAATAGAATCTTTACGGACGTTACGCAATACTAAACGAAACGCCACAGTATAAGCCAAAGATTCAAATAAAATATGCGGGTGAATCCGCAACGAACCCAAGTAAAAGTAAACTGGGAATGTCATTTGTTAGTTGTTGGTTGTTGATTGTTGTTTGTTGATCGTCAGTTATTAGTTAAACTACTAACCACTAACTACTAACCAATCCCTAGTCCCCAGTCCCTAGTCCCTAGTCCCCTACTTTCCCATTTTTCGCTTCATTTCTTCCAACTCTGCCTCAGTTTCCCAACGGCGGAATTTTTCCTCTAAGGGATCGTACCCACTGGAATAACTACTAGGTTGATTCCACCAACCACTAGTTTCTATGCGCTGCTGTGCTTGTGCTTTAGCGCGTGCTGTTTGTGCTTCAGCTGCTTTTGCTTGTACTTCCTGTCGCCGTTGTTGAACTTTCCGCAGTAAATCTTGTGCTTGGGAAATGCGTTCTTTTAACCCTTGCATGTGTCCCCAAAGCTGGTTTCCTTGGCGCAACAGTGCGGCTTCTCGTTCTTGTGCCGCAGCCGCTAAATCTTGCCTACCAGAATCTTTGGCCTTTTGGACGCGAATATGCCACTTTTGGATTTCTTGAGCAGTGGACAGAATTTCCTCTTGCGATCGCTTCTCTTGTAATTGTAAATCTGCAATCAGCTTTAATGTGTCTTCCTCTTGCTCGCGCAGCTGTTCCAGCAACGCTTCTAACTCCAAGTGCGGATTATTCCGCAAAAATTCTTCTAAACGGTTTTCCAGAAACCTACTCAAATCATCAAATAAGCCCACTGCCAAAACTCCAGAAAGTGTCTCATTTTATTGTAGTCATTAATTATCGTAGGGGAAACCTATTGGGAAAAGAAGAAGGCAGGAGACAGCTATGCTCAAAGAATAGTATTTTCATCTTGTTCATTCAATGAATTTCAAGTATCCCAGTCATTATCATACCCTCTCATATTTTTTTGATATTGAATTTGTATCGATTACTAATATTCCCTCTCAAGATTGAGGTTTTTGATAATTATAGTGCTTATTTTGAATAAATATCTTCTTGATTCACCTGTTGCCAAAGTCAACAAATGAATAGATTGGCTCCAAAATTACAGTCGCGTTCGTATCATGAATTATGAATTATCTTGTTGCAGTTCTACCAGATAGATTACAGGCAGAAGAAGCTTACTCTGCCCTCGAAAAAGAAGGCTTACCAACCAATCAAATTGACATCTTAGGTCAAGGATACAAAAGTGCTGATGAGTATGGGTTAATAGACCCCAAATTGCAAGCGAAAAAAGGAGCGTCTCGCCTGTCAACTTGGTTAATTCCATTTGGTTTTGTGGCTGGCTATGTCTTCAATTTATTGACAGGCATTGAAATATTTCCGATTGGTAGCCTTGGCAATCATCTGATTGGTGGACTTTTAGGAGCCGCCGCTGGTGCTTTCGGTGCATATTTAGTTGGCGGTGGAGTAGGTTTAACTGTTGGTAGTGGGGATGCTCTACCTTATCGCAATCGTTTGAATGAAGGCAAATACCTAATTGTGGTCAAAGGTACTGAAGAATTAACCCGTCAGGCAACTCGGATTTTACGGCAATTTGAGCCAGAGAACTTGCAAGGCTATGCCGAGCCAACTGGGGCATAAATCCAAATATAAAAGTAATTCGTAATTCGTAATTAAAATACAGTAATTACGAATTACGAATTCTCAATTACAGCTTGTTAAGTTACATATTTGAACGCAGCCTTGAAGCAAGGGTATATCCGGTGAGTTGGGAGAGGTATTACCTTCCTAAGAGGAGAAATTCTTTCAGTTCACTTAAATCTTATGTAAAATTATATTTTTTATTTCTTGAGAGTGATGACAAATAAATATCAAATAATCAGCTTTCTTAATGGTAGTTAAAAATTGGAATTGACTAAATATTAAGTAATAGTTATTAACTGCGTACATCACAATGCATGAATAAGGAAATGGGGAATAGAAGAGTGGGAGATGGAGAGAGTGGGAGAGGGGGAGAATAATGACTAACTACTAACTACTAACCACTACCTACTAACTACTAACCACTACCCAATTTGTGCCAGAGTTGATAAACCTAAGTAGTAACATTGAGTTATGCATAGCATGCGGCGGTGTATATAAATACCTATTATACTAGCTAACAACGGCAATTATTCTGAAATTAATAAATAAGTAATGTTATATTTACGACATTTAAGTCTACTACTAATATGGGTGTGACAGCTGCTGATACCAAACGACTTATGAGCATTATTATTTGCCCTGGAATCCATGAACCAGAGTTAACCGAAAACTTCATCTCAGCTTGGAGAGAAGTAGTTGTTGATAATTTATCTTTTTCAAATCCAGTAAATATACTTATTTTTCCAGCGGAAAGTTTTTCGGCTTTATCAGCGTTTCACATTTTGCATTTTTTACACCAGCATTTAGGAGATCGGCTAAAATCGCCAGTTATATTCATTTGCTTTAGTGCTGGTGTAGTTGGGGCGATCGCTGCTGCATGTTCGTGGCAAATGTTGGGAGGCCGTGTCAAGGCTTTTATTGCCATAGATGGATGGGGAGTACCATTATGGGGTAATTTTCCTATCCATCGGATGAGCCATGATTATTTCACTCACTGGAGTTCCAAAATACTTGGTAGCGGTGAAAATAACTTTTATGCAGACCCAGCAGTCGACCATTTAGAAATGTGGCGATCGCCTCAAACCGTACAAGGCTGGCGGGTAGACTTATCTGGTGGGGAATCGCCCTCCCAACAGCGCCTCAGTGCGTCTGAATTCTTGTATCAGCTTTTAGTACGCTATAAAGAAAATTAATCCGGAAGATAGAAATGCTAAGCAGGAGTGAGAATTAAAGAGCTAGGCTGTGATGGGGTGATAGGGTATGAGGTAGTAGTTGGTGGTTGGTTATTTCTAATGGCCAATGCTACTACCCCACTCCCCCACTCCCCCATCTCCTCATCTCCCCACCTCCGGTTCTCCCCCTACTATTCCCCCATCCCTATCCCCTATTCCCCAAATATTCTGATGTTTCCAACTGAACCTGCTGCTGTAAATAACGGATTTGGTGTTCTGCTTAGAAACCGTGGCTTTATGCTGCTGTGGATTGGGCAGTTGTTGTCACAGCTTGCGGATAAGGTTTTCTTTGTTTTGATGGTAGCCCTACTGGAAAACTACCCACCCCCTCCTGGTTTGGCAGAAAACTCCATGTACTCAACTTTGATGGTGGCGTTTACAGTACCAGCCATTCTGTTTGGTTCTGCTGGAGGGGTTTTTGTAGACCGTTTTCCAAAAAAGCTGATCATGGTTGGCTCGGATGTGGTACGCGGTCTAATGACACTGTTGATACCGTTTTTACCACGGGAATTTCTGATCCTGTTGATAATGACTTTTGCTATCTCCAGTGTGACGCAGTTTTTTGCACCAGCTGAACAGGCAGCCATCCCACTGTTGGTACGGCGAGAGAATTTGATGGCAGCGAATGCCCTGTTTAGTAGCACGATGATGGGTGCTTTAATTGTTGGGTTTGCGATCGGTGAGCCAATGTTGAGTTGGGCAAAACACTTGCTTGGTCCAGACTACGGTCAAGAGCTTGTAGTGACAATTTTATACCTGGCTTCCGCGGGCATAATGCAGCCGATTAAATTAAAAGACAACACAACTATCAGTGATAGTGAGGTAACAATCAATCCCTGGGCAGAGTTCAAACAAGGTTTGCGCTATCTTAGGAAAAATCGTTTGGTGTTGAATGCCATGCTGCAATTAACGACTTTATATTGCGTGTTTGCAGCCTTAATGGTTTTGGCAATTCGATTAGCAGCGGAGTTTGGCTTAAAAGAGAAACAATTTGGCTTTTTCTTAGCAGCAGCAGGGGTAGGAATGGTAACGGGAGCAGGGATCTTGGGTAACTGGGCTGAAAAATTACATCACAAACCCTTACCCTTGATTGGATTTTTGATGATGGCAGTGGTTTTAGGAGTGTTCACTTTTACTCACCAACTGCTATTAGCACTAGGACTTTGTGCTGTGCTAGGAATAGGTGCCGCCCTCATTGGTGTGCCAATGCAAACTTTAATTCAACACCAAACACCACCTTCGATGCTTGGTAAAGTATTTGGGTTTCAAAATCATGCCATCAATATTGCCCTTTCTCTACCATTGGCAATTACTGGCCCAATCACAGATGCTTTAGGTTTGCGAAGCGTGCTGGTGGGGATGAGTGTAGTAGTTTCTGTCGTAGGTATTTGGGCTTGGCAAAATACCCGCCGAGTTCTACAAGATGTGATTTGACAAAATCTTAAAAACAAAGCCCCAACGCAGTAATATAATATAGTGCACTTGTCTGTAGCGGTAGTAACTGTTTGGTTGGGGCAAAAATCATGAGTCAAGCAGCAAGGGCTGAGGCAGATACTCCACGGTTTGTCACAGATGACAGTGGATACTGGTATCGACAGGGTAAACGACTCGAACGGCAAGAGTGCTACTCGGAAGCAATTTCATGTTACGACAAAGCTTTAGCTAGTTGCCCTGATGAATACTGGATATGGTATGACCGAGGTAGCGCCTTAAGAGAATTGGGTGACTACGAGACAGCAGTTACTAGTTTTGATCGTGCCTTAGCAGTACGCCCCCATGATTACTGGGCCTGGTACAATCGAGGCTGTATCTTGCTAGAAGATTTAGATCGGTTTGAAGAAGCGATCGCCAGTTTTAATCAAGCTTTGGCAATTCGTCCGCATGACTATTGGTCTTACTTTCGCCGCGCAGATGCCAATAGACATTTAAAACGCTACGAAGATGCGATTTCCGACTACGATCAAGCCCTATCCATCCGTCCAGACGATTACTGGGCATGGTTGCGTCGTGGAGATGCCCAGAGACATTTGAAACGCTACGAAGATGCAATTACAAGTTATGACCAAGCCCAAGCTATCAATCCAGACGATTTTTGGGCTCATTATAAGCTAGGGGATACTTTCAGATATCTAGAACGCTATGAAGAAGCACTGAAAAGCTATCAAAAAGCCATTGATCTCAAACCTGACGATGAGTACGCTTGGTATAACTGCGCTTGTTGTGCAGTTAGGATAGGGGATATCTCACTCGCAATGGAAAGCCTTGAGTCAGCCCTGCTCATCAATCGCAACTTCCAAGAACTGCTCAAGAATGACCCCGATCTAAGCATGATTCGAGATAGAGGATTACTAAGAGATTTGCTGCGCGAAATCAATTGCTTAAATTGACTGCTGTAAGGACTCTTTGTGTCTTGGTGTCTTGGTGTTTCAATAATTCTTTTTTCACCACCCTTCGGGTTCGCCACTTTGCCATCGTGACGGGAACCGCCAAGACGGCAAGTGGACTCACCAAGACACTAAGACACCAAGAAAAATTCATTTCCAAGACTCACGCCTTGATAGAGGTAGGGTCAAAAGTTAAGAGTCGACTTCCCAGTTAAGAAGCTACTATTTGAAAGGAATTGATTCACGAATTTTTGCCATGACACAGGCTAAGAACGTCCTCGGAGAAACGCTAGAGATTTGTTGCACCTCACCAATGACAGGCTTTTATCGGGATGGAACATGTAATACGGGTGCAGGTGATTTTGGCGCACACCTTGTCTGTGCAGAATTGACTGAAGAGTTCTTGACATTCACCAAGTCAAGGGGAAACGATTTGAGTACTCCCGTTCCCATGTTTGATTTTCCGGGCTTAAAGCCTGGCGATCGCTGGTGTTTGTGCGCTTCTCGCTGGAAGGAAGCACTAGATGCTGGAGTTGCACCACCCGTTGTTTTGTCAGCAACCCATGCATCAGCTTTAGAATACGTTTCCTTAGATGAATTGAAGCAACATGCCCTTGATCTTGCCTAGAGGGAAGGTGGGAAGATGGGAAGGTGGGGGAGATGGGGAGAGGGGGAGAGTGGAATAAATACTAAACCACTAACTACTAACTACTAACTACTAACTACTAACTACTAACTACTAACCACTAACTACTAACTACTAACTACTAACTACTAACTACTAACTACTAACTACTAACTACTAACTACTAACTACTAACTACTAACTACTAACTACTAACTACTAACTACTAACTACTAACCATTCAACTTGTTTCCTGAATTTGCAGACGAATGGTGCGTTCTCCTGCGCTACCAAGTTGCAATTCCATCACTTCGCTGCCAAGGGGTTCTAAGCAATTCAGGAGCGATCGCAGCTGTGGTGTACTTGCACCGGTATCTACGTATAGCCTATCTGCTAAATTGCTAATGCGTTTCCAAGTCATATACATTTTGGCAATTGTTTGTTCTAGCTGGGATGCTTGATTTACCAAGTCAGCAGCAATGCTTAAACAACCGACTCTTTGCGCTTCTATGAGTGCAGTTTCGATGTCTACTTCTTCTTCATTTAACGCTTGGACTTGAGCAGCTGCTTTGAGGTATTTTGCGAGACTACGTGCCTCTGAAGTTACCTGTTTGAGGGTATCGACGTCGGGACTTTGGGCAATTTCCTTCTGTAAGGATTTTTGGTGCGACTCTGGCAGTTTTTCCATTTCTTTGACTAGAGGCGCGATGTAACGTGGAGGAAGGGCGTTTTCTGCCGCTTTTTGTTTGACTGGTTCGGGTAACAACTCCGAAGACATCGCTGTCCATTCATCGGTAAGTTGACGTACTTCCCTTCTGGTGATGCGATCGCCTTTTTGTGCTGCTTCGCTCACCATCACTTGCACTTCCGGTGCTGATTTGGCGGTTTCTACAAATGCCCGTTTGCTGAAGTTTTTGATGGCACTTGGCTCTAACTTTCCCTCTTCTAAGAGAGTATCAGCACTATTAGCTAATTGAATCCAGGCATAAGCCTGACTTTTGCTGAGTTCCCGTTCTTTTAGCCATTTCAGAAATCCTGTACCGCGTCCGTCTCCGCCCTTTTTCTCTCGATCTCGAACTGCTCGTAAAATGCGCCCCCGCCAAATTTCCGTTTGCAAATCAAAGCGATCGCACACTTGCCAAGCTATCTCGACTTGCTGCTGAAATTCCTGCTCTGGAATTTCCTCATCTTCCGGATCGGGTAGCTCAAAATCTAAATCTGCTGGCTGTTGTAGGGCAGCAGCTAGGTCATCGAAATTATCGGTTGATTGCACGGTTGAGATGGTAATAGTGTATGCGATCGGTTTATTATTACACAATCTGCGAACACTAGATGTTGCTTGTTATCGCTCTCCATCACGCCGCATCAGGTAATCTACTTGCATAAAATAAATTGTTTTCTTTTTCCGGGGTTGCTGAATCAAAATATGAATTTACAATTCACGGGTGTGTAGAGACGTAGCATTGCTACGTCTCTACGAAAATGTGTACAAACATAATTCATGACCAAATTCAGCAACGCCCTTTTCCACATCCCGTGAAAAGTCAGATATAGACTTGTCAACAAGTTTAGACAAGTCAGCTCGGTGAGCCAAGAATCCCCAAACTTCTAGTTCGGGGAGTATCAACTAGGCTGCTTGTTTCATTTCCGCTTTCACAGTCGCATATGCCCAATCCAACCACGGTAGCAGGGCTTCAATATCTGCGGTTTCGACTGTTGCACCACCCCAAATTCTGATTCCAGGAGGTGCAGCCCGATAGGCAGCTATATCGTAAGCTACATCCTGTTTTTCTAAGATTTTAGCCAATTTTTTTGCACATTTACCCTGTTCTTCTGGACTTAGGGCAGTAAACCACGCATCCACAATCTTCAGACAAATTGATGTACAAGAGCGAGTTTCCGGTTTTTCAGCTAAAAAGTCCGCCCAGTTACTTTGCTCTACCCATTTAACAATAGCTGCTAGATTGGCTTGACTGCGGCTAATTAAACCAGTAAGTCCACCAATACTTTCTGCCCACATCAGCCCATCTAATGCATCTTCTACGCACAGCATCGATGGTGTGTTGATGGTATCTCCCTGAAAAATACCTTCAATCAACTTGCCTTTTTGAGTGAGGCGAAACAACTTTGGCAGGGGACGTGGTGGTTTGTAGGTTTCTAAGCGTTCTACAGCACGGGGTGAAAGGACGATGACGCCATGCTGGGCTTCTCCACCCAAGACTTTTTGCCAAGAATAGGTAACTACATCTAACTTATCCCAAGGTATGTCCATCGCGAAAACCGCCGATGTAGCATCACAGATAGTTAACCCAGTGCGATCGCTGGTAATCCAATCGCCATTCGGCACTCGAACGCCGGAAGTGGTTCCATTCCACAAGAATACTACATCGTGGCTAAAATCCACTTGCGCTAAATCCGGTAAACTCCCGTAGGGAGCTTTGAAGATGCGAGTATCTGCTAATTGGAGTTCATCCACTACATCTTTTACCCATTCCTGACCGAAGCTTTCCCATGCCAATATATCCAAGGGGAGTTTTCCCAGCATTGACCACAGCGCCATTTCCACTGCACCCGTATCGGAAGCAGGCACTATACCCAGGCGATAATCTGCGGGTACACCCAAAATTTTCTTGGATCGCTCAATTACTTCTTTTAACTTTGCTTTACCACTCTCGGAGCGGTGAGAGCGGCCTACACAAGCATTTTGCAAAACAGAAACAGACCAACCAGGACGTTTTGCACAAGGGCCAGAGGAAAAATGCGGAACGCGAGGCTTGGTGATTGGGGGAGTAATATTTTCTGACATAGGTGAGTTGCAAAATCATGAGTGGGGATAACAAACCCGGTTTCTATTAGAAACTGGGTTTTTATAATATTCATAAAAAATTAGAAACAGATGAAACGATCATGCCAGATCGAATACACGTTAGCTTAAAAGAGTATAAGTAAAATTCTCAAACTAAAATGTATTTATGAATTGACAAAAAATACTTGTTATGCAGGTATAAAATAAAATTATAAAATCATGAACCAGGTAGATTATCTGCGAATTAGTTTAATCGATCGCTGTAATTTCCGCTGTCAATACTGTATGCCAGAGGGAGCAGAATTAGATTACATCCTCAAGCAACAGCTATTGACTAATGAAGAACTGCTTACCCTTATTGAAGAGGTTTTTATCCCTGTAGGATTTACCCGGTTTCGCTTGACTGGAGGAGAACCCCTATTGCGTCCACGTGTAGTGGAGTTGGTGAGGGCGATCGCTTCTCTTCCCCAAACGCAAGACCTCTCGATGACTACCAACGGCTTTTTACTCGCTCCAATGGCGCAAAGCCTCTATGATGCTGGATTGCGACGAATTAATATCAGCCTGGACTCTCTCTACCCCGACATCTTTGACCAAATTATCGGTAATCGCGGTCGTTCTCGTTGGCAAGATGTTTGGAATGGTATTCAAGCAGCTTACAATGTGGGATTTGATCCCCTAAAACTGAATGTAGTGGTGATCCCCAATGTTAACGACCACGAAGTTCTGAATCTTGCGGCGTTGACCATTGAAAAACAATGGCATGTCCGATTTATTGAGTTTATGCCGATTGGTAACGCTCAATTATTTGGCGATCGCGGTTGGATCTCCTCAGAAGAATTACGCCAACGCATTCGCGCACGCTGGGGATTGACAGAAAGCCAAGTCCGTGGTAATGGGCCAGCCGATGTCTTTCAAATTCCGGGAGCAAAAGGGACGCTAGGATTTATCAGTCAGATGTCGGAGTGTTTTTGCGATCGCTGTAACCGGATGCGTCTTTCTGCTGATGGATGGCTGCGTCCGTGTTTATTGAATGAAAATGGGCAAATAGACTTAAAAACTGCTCTCCGTGCAGGTGTCAGTACCGCCGAATTACGGCAGCAGGTAAGACAATTATTGGCAATTAAACCCGAAGTTAATTTTAAGCAACGTGACTCGGGTACAACAGCGGGTGTTTACACGCGCACTATGTCCCAAATTGGGGGGTAGTCATTGGTCATTTGTCATTTGCAAAGGACAAATGACAAATGACCAATGACGATTATGCCTGTCGTGAATAGTACTCAACCACGAGCAGTTCGTTAATGCTGAGTGCTATCCATTCGCGCTCAACGACGCCGTTGACTTTGCCAACCAAGGTGTTTTTATCAAACTCCAGATGGCTGGGGAGGTTTGCCAAACCGGGATATTGCAAGTTAGCTTCCACCAATTTCTTGGATGCTTCCCTGTCTCTAACACCAATAACCTCTCCAGGACGGCATTGGTAACTGGCAATATTGACTACACGACCGTTAACTGTAACATGGCCGTGATTCACCAATTGCCGTGCTGCTGGGATAGTGGGAGCCATACCCAAACGGAAAACCGTATTATCCAAGCGCATTTCTAGCAATTGCAATAGCACTTGTCCGGTAGAACCAGTAACGCGTCTAGCTTTCCGTACGTAGCGCAGCAGTTGCTTTTCTGTCAAACCGTAATTGAAGCGGAGTTTTTGCTTTTCCTCAAGACGGATAGCGTACTCAGAGCGCTTCTTGCGGTTCTGACCATGCTGGCCGGGAGGATAAGAGCGTCTGGCACTTTTACGAGTTAATCCTGGTAATTCCCCCAGGCGACGTGTAATTCTTAATCGTGGTCCTCTGTATCGGGACATGAGCTTCCTAATCTAATCCTGTTTCAACTTTACCCAGACATATCATTTTGACATTCCCTGACCAAAAGTGGTAGGGATTCTTGGTTCAAGAAACGCACATCCAAAAATAATGCAGTTGCCCGCATTATGACAAAGATGCTTTTTTATCCAAGCTTTTACTCTGAAGCAATCAGAGTCAGTTTCGACGTGTCTCGCCGTACTGTACTTGTTGTTTTAAGCTCTTGGTTGCAAACGCTCAGCGTGCCGTCGTCATCGCTTGAGTTTCCAAGCCTCCACGACACCGTCAAATGCCAGCAGCCAGCCCATTTGCGGATTTTTCGCTACATCTAAAAATAATTGTATCAGGAATCGAGAGCGATCGCTTATTCTGTTAAATTTACAAATTCTTGTATACTTCATCGTCGTTCCGCTTGCCTACACGGAACACATCAACCAATTGGTTCTCATCGTCAATGGTGTACAGAATTCTGTACTCTCCTTGATCAACACGATAGCCTCCCTCATAACCTTTCAAGGCTTTGTAGTCTTGCGGTCTAGGATTGGCTTGTAGCGAAAAAATTTTTGACACTACTTGCTTAAACTGTTTAGCTGGCAAGTCTAATAAATCTTTTTCTGCGGTTTTAGCAATCCTCAGAGTATAGCGTTCACTCATTCTCACGATGGGCAACGATCGCCTCTAGCGTTGTAAATCCATCGTTTTCTGCCACAGCACGGCGCAACTGTTCAGAATCAATGGCATCTTCAAGAGCTTCTAAACGCTTGAGGTCTTCTAGCCCAATAATGGCAACGGCCGCTTTACCGTGTCGCTCAATTACAATGCGTTCGCCTCCATACTCAACACGATTAACTAGTTCCTGAAAATTGGCACGAGCTTCTGTTGCGCTGACAGCATTTGTCATTTTTAACAAATTGTACAAATTTTATATTTTGTATAATTATTATAGCTTATAGCAACTTCCTCAAAAGCTTCCTGCCAAATTGGGTGAGAACAAAGTTTAAAGATGAGATAGCATAACTTTGGGTGATTGGAGCAGAACGGACATGCTAGGAAACAAAAACAGCAAATATTCACACAAAATGATGCTAAGAGCTAAATTACGCTCTGGTGCTGGTATTGCTGCACCAGCATTGACTGTGGTGGGATGGTTAGGAATGACTTTTTTACCCGCTACAGCTATCAGTGCCTCCTACGGAAATGAATACAGTGCTTGTGCATCCCAACTTTTGAGGGCGGGTATTACTGCGGAAGCAGCTTCGCGTTCTTGTGCAGGAGCATTGCGTCCCCGGGATTTGTCTTCTTGCGTAGCTAAAATTGAGGGCGAGACAGACATAGCAGCAGTGGATGCCCTCTCCACCTGTGGACAATCATGGCGTCCCGAGGATGTAGGCACATGTGTAGTTGGTATTAGCCAGAATACTAAAGAGGCTGTTAATAAAGAAGTTTTAAATTACTGCGGTGTCAGTTTATTGCCAAAACGCTACGCTCAGTGTGTGGTGGGTTTGCGATCGCAAATTGAAAATTTAGCTCCTATTCAGGCTCTCAATACTTGTATTGATGCAACTGATTACATTAGCGGCTTCTTACCTTCTTTTATACCTACAAATACAGGTAATACTATTTTTCAACCTTCTTTTCAAACTCAGCCAATTCCCACTAATCCAAGCCCCGGCAATACTATTCCTAACAATCTCAACCCTAGTATTCCAAGTCCCAGCAATACTATTCCTAACAATCTCAACCCTAGTAATCCAAACCCTAGCAATCCAAACAACCAGTAAGATTAATTGTTTTTGGCTTAACAACTGTCTTGATACTCTCTCAACAAATGATATAGTGTCCGTTTAATCAGTTTATATTCCACTGTGAATGCGGCTTCATAGTTGTCATCCCATTACCAACTATCTGTTACCGACCTCAACGGATAATATAAGTGTTCAACTGGACATGATATGAATATTTCGCTACTCCACGATCAAAATTCGGGAGTGTCTAATGTTGTTGTACAAGCATTGGCGTCTTCTCCCTGAGCAGACGCCAATCTAAAATGGCATTTAGATATGGGAGTGTCAATCTACAAGGATATATATTTTTTACCTATTTTTTTATCCCACACTAACAACACTGTACTGAAAAGTACTTGTTGTGTAGTGTGGGGCTTGCGACGGCACTAGCTAAGAGTTTTCCCCAGGAAAATCTGAAGACCATGCTGAATGTTTTGGACTTTTAGTCTTCTTTTTTACCAAAGACCATCTGTAAAGTCACTGGAATGCCATCCTCTTGGTGATACTTATCTGCCCAAGCACGGATAACTTCATCCAATTCTTCCATGGCCTGTTCCATCTTTTCGCGTGGGATATCTAACTCTTCCAAAACACGCATGGTGTTGGGTCTTTTTTCTGCCCAATCTCTCATCATTCGGAAGTACCGAGCGGTATCTTCCACCATGATATATGTGCGCTCCTGATCGTCCGCTGGCGCATAAAAGGGGCGGGTGAGAGCGTAGAAGGGCATCCCCCAAGGAGAGTCAATACGTGTCACAGTACCCGAGTAAAGCAGACGGCGCTTGATATGCTCCGCCAAGGCTTCACTCAAAGGCATCTGATGTTCTTTGGGTAAATCTTCCTGGGATCGCTTGTGCAGAAATTCAATTAACTCTAGAAATTCAAACGAGGTAATTAAGTGAGCATCAGGCAAATTAGGCGGTAATTTTTGCTCAATTTGTCTTTTTTCCTCGCTAGTCAAACTTGTGCCGGGAATGCGCGATCGCCCTGGTCGCCAAGGATATTTTTCCATCCAGACGTAAGGGAATTGAATCAGATAGCGTGGTTCTTGAGAACCAAGCATCTTCAACAATTTGCCCTCAGTTAACGCCTGTCTGACTTCCTCGACAATGGCTTTCACTCGCTTTGGTTCCAAGTGGTGCAAATGCCCTGTCATTCGCAGGTTTTGTCCCTGCTCTAGATAGGTCATGTAGATTGCACACTTAGCTGCGGTTGCGGCTGCATCTAAAAACGCCCCATGCCTGTGCCCACTCGTCCGCATAGCACTAAAAGCCAGATAAAGCATGATCTGATCCATCGCACTGGGGCCAAGGCGTTTGATCAGATCTACGTCGTTACTCATATAACAGACAGTTGAATAGCACGTTTACAGTTATCAGCCAACGGAGAGTATGTAGTATACACCCGACTGAAAGTGATGTCTTTACTCAGATGATCTATTATGCGTTATGCATGAGTGTTGTTGGTAGTCATAATTGTCATTTAGTCCGTATTTTCTGGCAAAATGGCAGAATTAACTATTTTGATAGAGTTAACTTGCCGGAAGTTTTGCAAGTAGTTTTGCCCAAATATGGGGATTTGAGCAATTGTGTGCAACAACCAACTAATCAGTTGTTCTATATGCGGGGCTTGTTTACCAAAAGTTGGAACTGACAAGCGGAAGGATAAGCTCAAAAGCAATAGTCCACTCTCGTTGCTAGCTTTCTAGATGACTACTTGGCTGTTTAAAATTCCAGCACTGCTCGCTTATCGAGGAGGAAGTTACCCATAACTTAGTTTTACTCAAGGGTGTTAGATCGCAAGTCAGCTAAGGGCACTAAGCTTTTGCAGCAACCTCTGCTATGTCTGTTCTACAACAGAAAATTCAACCTAAGTGGTATCTTCAGCAGTCTCACACTCAACGCAGCGTATAGCGAACTGCCTTGCGTTTGCAAAATTTTGGTGACGCCCCTGTGACATGGTGGTTTAGCTTGAGGGAAGTTCATAGTCCTCAATTTAAGGTGATCGTTCAAAACTAAAAAAACCTTTTATTTCTTAGAAAGATTTTTGTTGATTTTAGCAGTTTTGCTCAAGTGCATATGTAAAAAGATTTACAAATTTACCATTGTTGTTAAAACTTTTATTTACACACACGCTAAAAAGTTCATGAATCTCAGGTTAGCTTATACATACAGGCGGTTTGCTTAATTTTTTTTTACAAAAAATTCGCTTTTTCTTTAACTTTTGACCAAACAAGGCAAAAGTTAAAAGTTAAAAGTCACTCATAAAGAATAAGAAAAATGGTCACGCTTCACCATTATTTATTTATGGAACGATCGGGAAAATATTCCCAATCGAGATGCGTAGCACGAGAAATAATATGTCCGTGATTATTTCCCCTCAATTTATTTATGGGTATTATCTTTTTACTTTTTACTTTTTACTTTTTACTTCTTAATATTGCAGTGTGGTGAAAATTACTATTGAGTTGAAAAAGGTAACAACAGTTTAATTTATAGGCTTTCCTCCTCAGGCTTCTTTACTCTGACTTCTTGTACGAGTTGATATTAATTTTTAGACCTAGGAACTTTGTTCCGATTTCGCATTTTTTCATAACTAACAGCAGCCGTACCACCAGTTACTAATAAAACTCCTAACACTTGTATAGGTTGCAAGTTTTCTTGAATAAGAAACCCAGCAAGAATCACTGTTAAAGCAGGAATAGTAGCACCCACAATTGCAGAACGTGTGGCTCCTAGTTTGCGAATACCAACATTATTGAATAAATAACCAAACAGAGTGAATACGCCCAAAATAAAAGCACTTAAAATCAATTCCAACAAGTTGTTAGGATTTAGTAGCAAACTCCAATTCATTGGTAAAGGTAGCATCAGACCAATGAAGGACAACAGCAACACGGTAGCGAAATTAATTAAGGTAAAGGAGACGGGATGTAGTTTGGCTGCACAGATGCGTGTGAGAATTACGTACACAGCAAAAGTGACTCCTGAAGCTATGGCTGTGGTGCTACCTAAAACGTTACCCGTGCCGATGGTTGTAGAACCTGCCAAAACTAGCATCTGACCCAAACAGATACAAGCAAGTGCTTTCAAGCGGAAGGAATTAGGTTGATCTCGGAATAAAAACCATGCCAATAGTCCACTAATGGCTGGGTAGATAAACAACAGTGTAATTGCCATTCCAACCGCTATTTGACCAATGGCAATGTAAATTAATACCTGAGATAAAAATAAAAAGCATCCACTCACAATCGACAATAACAACAGCTGCTTGGCTTGAGCATTGGCAGTAGAAGATTTTGCTCGTGCTAATTGGATTAAGCTTTGCAAGTCTTGCCATACTTGCGGATGCATCATGGGAGCCAGAACTAACATCAACGGTACAACTATTAGCATCCGGAGCATTAAAATTAACAGAGAATTACCCAAAGTCGGCGGTAGCAAACGCTCGACTTCAAATACTCCAAAAATCAGAGTACCTGGGTTAAAAACCACTTTAATGGCTACGTTGTAAAGCGATGTCGCCACCGTTGACAACACGACCAACAATAGACCGATTGCTGGTATCGATGACCTTCTCACCCGAGAAGGTGGTGGCGCTGGTGTATACTCCTCTGGCGGTGGTGGTGTTGGTACGAATGCAGTAGGAGGTCTAGTTTCGCGTTTGGGGACTATTCTTGTTGGCAGAAGATGATTTGCGATCGCCTCCTTGGGCAAACTGGATTGTGGTGCTATTGGCTGTGAAATAGTATCTGTTTGTTGGAGTTTCGTGACAACTTCCCGAGAAACGTGCTGTTGTTGCTCGGTTGGTTTGTCTTCCCAAGCAATAATATCTTGCTGTTGCTCGTTTTGTTGCTCAGTTGGTTTGTCTTCCCAAGCAATAATATCTTGCTGTTGCTCGTTTTGTTGCTCAGTTGGTTTGTCTTCCCAAGCAATAATATCTTGCTGTTGCTCAGTCGGTTCTTCATCAAAAGGTGATACAAATTGGATTACTGTTGGCGGAGATGCTCCTTTTTTGGTTGTTGTGAGTTCTTCACGCACCAGTTCTCCATGCAGACGATTTACTAACTCTGCTAAGATTTCTTCCCCTTGCTGTTGTTGAATCGACATCCGAGACAACTGTTGGGAAAGATTATTTTGATAGTTCTTTACCTCCTGCTGCAAAGTGTTAAAAGTGATGGTAAGGGTATCATCTAATGAGCCAAGAACTTGATTTGCAACAGCATTGTCTTTTTCTACAGCTTGGTTAGCTAAAGTTTCCAGCGAAGATTTTAGTTGTGACGATATGTGATTCGCCAAAACTTGTGCTAACTGACTCAACAATGGTTGCAAGTCGCTGAATTGCCTACCTTGAAGTAAGTCTTCTTTTTCTTGTTGCAGACGTTGAACATCATTAGCTAAACGGAGTTTCTCCGCTTGTAGTCGCTGAATATCTTCCTGTAAAGACTTAAGCACGGTTCGCTGAATAGTTTGCAATTCTTCTGTTACAGCCCGTAGAGCAGTGTCTGCTTCTGCTAATGGATCACCTGCTCGTGAGTTTTGCGATCGCTTTTCAAATCGTCCCATTAGTTTATTACCTCTGACCCCTTGACACACCAACCACTTTTTGCCTATCAGAGTTTCCTAAAAATACATTTAACATGGAAGAATGTAAATATAATGACAGTTTACCTATCAATCAAGGATTGATTTGTAACTGTAACTATTTTTGTGGAAAATACATAGTCTTGCGATCGCCAGACGAGCATTTTAGAGAATTAGCGTTCGCTAGAGGTAGTCTTGTCAAGGTGGGTAAAAAACGAATCCAAATCTTAGAAGACAAGACTATTTTCCTCTTAGTGTCTTAGTGTCTTAGTGTTTCAATCATTCTTTTTTCACCACCCTACTCTGCGAGAAGCCCTCCGGGTTCACCAACAGCGAGTGGGGGGAAACCACGGCGCTCTATGTACGGAACCTGCGTCCGCACATAGAGCGCCTCCCCAAGACCGCGCTGGTTTACCGCTGCGCGTCTACGGGTACTCTACCTTGAGCCGCCCACAAGGGGCGTCTACGCCAGTCCCCCCTAAAGGCAGAAGCCTTCTGGGGGGCTGGACTCACCAAGACACAAAGACACCAAGAAAAATCCATTGCCAAGACTCACACTTTGACAGGAGTGTAGGGAAACCCCAAAATGACTCATCCCAAATTTAAAATCCGGACAATGCTAAAGATAGCAGCACTAAGTCCTGCGCTCACGGGTACTGTTACAAGCCAAGCAGTGGCAATGCCTTGGAGAGTTTTAAATTGAACTGATTTGGGGTTTTGCACCAGTCCAATGCCAACTACACCGCCAACAAGAGCATGAGAAGTGGAAACAGGTAATCCTAGGCGGGAGGCAAGTAGGATGGTGGTGGCAGTTGCAAGTTCGGCGCAAAATCCACTACTGGGTTGTAAGGGAATGATGCTTTCACCGATAGTAGCAATGACTTTTTTACCCCAAACAGCTAAACCAGTGACAATGCCAGCGCCACCAAGTACTAAAATCCAGATGGGAATAGCGATCCCGCCGATCGGTACTGTGCCAGTGTTATGAATGTAAACGATCGCCGCTAAAGGAGCGATCGCGTTACCGACATCATTAGAACCATGAGCAAAGGCAACAAAACAAGCACTCAGTAACTGGAATTTGGCGAATAGGCGCTCAACGGTAGGTAATTGGGAATTTTGTGATAGGGAGAAAGATTTCACCCCATCTCCCTCTCTCCCCATCTCCAACTCTCGCCAACTGTAGAAGCTAAGTCCAACCGCTGCAATTCCTCCCACAAGTAATGAGATGTCGTGAGCAGGTATTTTTATACCAACTTCCGCAATCAAAAAACTTGCGATCGGTTGAGTAACTGCTGGTAGAACAATTACACCGAATACCCCCAGCAACATTGCACTTAGCCAGGGTACCCACTCATTTAAATGTAGTAATTGATGCGGTTGTTCTAATATCCAGCGCTTAATTTGACTGTAAAATAAAGCAGCAATTGTACCACTGATTATCGGTGTGACAATCCAGCCCAAGGTGATTTGTCCAATTGATGACCAATCAATCGCACCTATTCCCAAAGCTACCCAACTAAAGCCTGCGATCGCACCAACAACCGCATGAGAAGAAGACACAGGCAAACCGCAGGAAGTGGCAATTTGTAACCACAAACCGCAACTTAGTAGCACTGTCATCATCCCAATCGCTAACATTTGGGGTGTACTGGCAAATAAAGTGGGATTGGCAATTTTCGTCGCGAGAGTTTCCGATACTTCATGTCCAAACAGTACCGCACCCGTAAATTCCAATACACCTGCAATTATTAATGCCTGTTTGAGAGTTACAGCCTTGGAACCTACAGAGGTTCCCATTGCGTTGGCAACATCATTTGCACCCAGGTTAAAAGCGAGATAGAAGGCTAGTAAGACGACGATGACAATCATAGGGAATAGGGATTGGGGATCGGGGATCGGGGATCGGGGGGAGACAAGGAAGAGGGGGAGAGTGGGAGATGGGGAGGTGGGGAGAATATAAAACTGGACTCTCCCCATCACCCCATCCCCCCATCCCTCCTTGTCCTCCTTGTCCTCCTTGTCCCCAGTCCCCGATCCCCAATCTTATGGATAAATCAAAATCTTGTAAGTTTCCGGTGTGGGTGCGATCGCCCGCTCTACAGCTGCTGATAAATCTTGTAAAGGATAGCGATCGCTAATCAATGCCTGCACGTCGATGCGGCGATTAAAAACAATATCAGCCGACAGACTTTGCAGGCGGTAGGATGAACTGTAACTGCCCATCAAATCAATTTCTCGGCGATAGAGAATATTCGGATTAACGGGAATTTCTACTTCATCAGGAAACTCGGCGAAAAACAGAATTTTACCGCCTTTGCGGGTACAGTCGAGAGCTTGGAAGAAAGCTTTTTCACTGGGGACAGCAAGCAGGGTGACATCCACGCCTAAACCATTGGTGAGTGCTTTAATTTTAGCTGGTAGATCGGCGTCACGGGCATCAAAAGCCGCTTCTGCACCCACATGCAAAGCTTTTTCTATTCGCGAGGGGATTAAATCGGTAGCGATCGCCTTTGCCCCAAAATACTTCACCAACATCACAAACATTAACCCAATAGGCCCTGCACCAGTAATTAAAACTGTTTGCCCAGGAGCAATTTGAGCTTTTTTCACTGCCTTGAGGCAGCAGTTAGTTGGTTCGACAAAGCTTGCTTCTTCAAAACTAATATTATCGGGGATCGGGATTATTCCACCATTGCGGACAATATGACCGGGAACCTTAACATACTCAGCAAAACCACCACCACTAGGCGCAAACCCAGCTGTCGTGCAGATATTTTTATAGGTATCGCACATCGAGAAATTGTCATTCAGGCAGTAGTCACAACGCATACAGGGGATGTGGTGCATCACTGCTACTCGTTGTCCGACTTGCCAATTTTTTACCTCTGCGCCAACTGCTGCAATGGTTCCCGCAGTTTCATGTCCAAAAATGCGCGGCGGTTCATACAGCGGATAGCGAATTTTTTTGATATCCGACTGACACAAACCCACTACGCGCACTTGTACCAGCACTTCATCCGGTTCCAGCGTAGGTACGGGTATATCTTCGTAAGAAAGTTGATTAACGCCTCTAAATATTTGTGCTTTCACGTTGATTTCTCACCGCTCGACGATATTAGATTTAACATTAGGGGCGTGATTTGGGCTATGAATTGTGAGATTTTTGAAGTATCACGTAAATATGCAGGAAACAACACGCAGGCATCTAAGAGAACATTGAGCATAGTAAATATATGTAATCACTCGTCCTCGTACAAACCTGCTTCTTCACTCATTTCGATTAGTTGCTGTAAAATTTGGCTACGTTTTTGATCTCGCTGTTCTTTGTATTTCTTCAAATCCTCAAAACGAACACGTCAATGTGCGCCGACCTTTATGTAAGGAATTTCACCCTGTTCTAATCACTTGATTAAATAGGGACGTGAAACATTGAGAAAGTCAGCAGCTTGTTGTGTTGTCATCTCCTGCTGTTGGCAAACTATAGATATACTCTGTCCAGACGCCACTGCACTGACAACTTGACGCAGCGAACCTCTCTTGGTCGTTGGGGATCTCCCCAAGAAATCGCGGGTGCTGTTGTGTTCTTTGCCTCTCCAACTGCATCCTATGTCACGGGACAGATTTTAGCTGTTGACGGTGGATACCTTGCCCATTTTTAATTCTAAAAGAAGACGGCAGGGAGAATTTTGCATAGAATTTTGAGTGCAACCTAAACAATACCATGCCAAATGCTGAAGATTCCTACCTCAGAGCAGAAAACGCAGTGCTTCAATCGACGTGCAGTATCTTACACCCACTGTTGCTAAGTACTTATGCATCAAGGTGGCGTAACATCTCATCACATCTTATGCTTTGTTAGATTAAGCATAATAGAGTTCAGACATTAGCGTCTACTGGAGTAGTTTTCATGTCCCTGCAAGAGCTTAAAGAGCAAGCCTGTAAGCTCCCTGTGAGCGATCGCCTCACCCTTATTAGTGCCATCATTCAATCTCTGCAAGACACATCCCAAACTGAGAATTGGCAGTATCTAGTTGCTCGTCCTCATCCTTGGCGCAAACAGCTTTATATAAAAGGGCGTAAACTACTAGCCTCTACTGTTTGGCAGGATATGATTGCTAATCAGATGTCGCCAGAGGAAGCAGCCGAAAATTGGGATTTGCCATTATCTGCTATCCACGAGGCAATTCATTACTGTGAGAGTCACCAGGAACTACTGAAACTAGAAGCTGACGAGGAACGCTATCGCTTGGAAGAAAAAGGAGTTTCACTTGAGTCTACGAATGCTGCTTGACGAGGATTCTCAAGCGAAGTATTTGGTCTATCTTCTTCAGGCAGCAGATCATGATGTAATCACAGTTAATGCAGCAGGATTGATGAATTGTTCAGACTCAGTCGTGCTTAATTATGCTAGACAAGACGGGCGAGTGGTGCTTACTCGCAATTGTGATGATTTTCAGGAACTACATCAAGCAAACCCAGTCCATTCAGGAATTTTGGCAGTTTATCAGGATTCAGATACATCTAAGAATATGAGTTATCAGGCAATTGTGAAAGCAATTGCGAATCTAGAAACATCAGGCTATCCACTTAAAAATCAATTTGTTATTCTCAATCAATGGAAGTATTGACAGTTGGATAGCGCCTAAGTTTTCGTTACTAAACGAAATATCCGAAAAATAGCAAAATTATCTTGTCTGATACCAAGCTAGCTGGTGAGAATATATCGGAAATCCAGCGAGGTTAGTTAACAGATGGTGAATCAGACATATACAGCTGATGTCTTAGTAGTCGGTGGCGGAACAGGGGGAACCGCTGCTGCTATCCAAGCAGCGCGGCGGGGGGCAAAGACGATCCTCGTCAGCGAATTTTCTTGGCTGGGGGGAATGCTGAGTTCCGCTGGTGTGTCTGCACCAGATGGCAATGAACTAGAAGCCTTTCAAACGGGATTATGGGGTGCATTTTTACGGGAGTTGCAGCTGCGACAACCAGGAGGATTAGACAATAGCTGGGTAAGCTTTTTTAGTTACGATCCGCGCGTTGGGGCAGAGATTTTTGCAGATTGGGTGCGGCAATTACCAAATCTACTTTGGATTTCCGGATATGTGCCGTTAGAAGTTTTCAAAGAAGGAAATTGTGTAACTGCTGTCCGGTTTGCAGATTTCACTGTCAAAGCCAAGGTGATTCTTGATGCTACGGAGTTGGGAGATTTATTGGCTTTGGCTGAAATACCTTACCGCTGGGGCTGGGAGTTGCAGTCGGAGTGGGGAGAACCCAGCGCCCCAGTTGATTTTAATTCTCTCACCAATAAATATCCGGTGCAAGCTCCCACTTGGGTAGTGGTGATGCAAGATTACGGTGAAGCCGTTGCCCCAGAAATTCCGGCTGCACCCAACTACAACCCAGCGCTGTTTGTTGGTGCTTGGGATGACTATGGCGCAGAGGCGTTTTTAAATTACGGTCGCTTGCCCGGTGGTCTGTTTATGATGAATTGGCCCATTTGTGGCAATGACTATGGTGAAGGTGTAGGGCGATTAATTGAGTCAGAAACAGCGCGGCGTGAGTTTCAAACAGAATGCCTTTGGCACAGCCAAAATTTCGCCCGTTTTATCCAAACTCAACTCGGTCGTCGCTACGGTTTGGCAAATCAAGTCTTCCCCTACTCCCCATCTCCCCATCTCCCCCTCTCCCCCGGCGGTGGTGCTTATGCTTTACACCCCTACTATCGGGAAAGTCGTCGCCTAGTAGGATTAACTACTGTTAAAGAACAGGATATTTTGCCAATGGCAGGGGGTAGGGTTGCAGCGTTAAATATAGATGCGATCGCCATTGGTAACTACGCCAACGACCATCATTATCCTGGTATCAAGTTTCAGTTGCAACCGAAATCCATTCGCTGGGGAGGTCGTTGGACGGGAACTCCCTTTACCATTCCCTACAGTTGTTTAATTTCGGTAGACACAGACGGTTTATTGGTGTGTGAGAAGAATATTTCTGTGTCTCATATTGCTAACGGAGCAACCAGATTGCAACCTGTAGTCATGGGTATTGGTCAAGCTGCGGGAATGGCTGCTGCTATTTGCGTACAGTTAAATTGCCAACCAAGGGATTTACCGATAAGAGTGCTGCAAGAAGCTTTACTACAAGATCAATTCTCGCCTGCGGCAGTAGTGCCGTTATTTAACTTACCACCCACACATGCTGATTGGTTACACTGGCAACTCTACTACTTAAATAATCCAGAAGCCTATCCAGGTAGTGGCGATTGTTCCTATTCACAGCATTCTCAGTACTATTACGGCAATAGCAAGACCGTACCATCACAAAATTTTAACTTTTTTACGGGTAATTTTCATCGTCTAACTCAGCAATATTACCGATTCACTACCATCTCGCCAGCACCATACAAAGGACAAACTTGGCAGCTTGTGACTTTGCGATCGCACGTAGATGAGCAGCTACAAACTTGTCCCCATCTGCAACTGCTCAAAATCTGGGGGCGACTCAATTATGCAGGTAATTGGTTACTAGTGGAAAATATCGATATCTGAACAAAGTATTTTTTTCAGTTAAAAACAATACTTTTTTTACCAAACTGTCCGGATGCACTAAAAGCAACTCAGTATCAGTGAAGTAGAGAGTTCTAAAATAGACATCCGATATGCGTGCTGTTATTTCACTTTTGATTACCGGTCTGCTACTGAGTTGTATGGCTATAAACAGCCAAACAGTTACAAATTCCTTGTTCGATATGTTGCAATCCACCTCTGGTTCCCAACAATTGATCTCGGCAAAATCTAAACCTCCCAAGTCTCCTTATCGGGGCAGTGGACGGGGTAGAGAACTGTTGCTATCTTCGTCAAAAGGCAATACTCCCAAAAACCGTCCTGCTAGGGGTGGTGAGCGCAGAGAGCTAAAACAACAGCTCAGCGATGCACGTGTTGTTTAACAACTGCATACTTAATGCAACTTGTTGGGTTACTAGTTTTTGTAGGTAGCAAAAGAATCAGAGTACGGTCAAACAGGATGTTTGGTTTAACATCTGTTACACACCTTCTCCAGTAAGTATATAACAGTTGAGACACAACAAAGTCAGGCAATAGCTCTGTGTTTCATCAGTCATCTTTGTGTAGATAAAGGGTCGTCAACCCTTGCGAACAGAAGGCAAACTCAGCTAGCATCTGTATCGCAAGCACCATTACTCCTCAAATCAGCAAAAAGTTCCCATCGCAAGCTTTAACTTAATTAATAAAGGGTGTCACTTCATCTACCAGTTAGCGCAGGCACATCCCATTTAGGTTTTATGCGTGATTTCTTTTGGGGAAAGAGCCTGAAAGCAACTCCCTTACTCTCATATATAGGCTTTTTCATGTGTTGAGCAACTGGTATCCTGCATGGGGAAATCAAGAATTTTATTAGGATTGCTGACAAATGCTCGATTTCGTATTTTTTTTACAGAGCCTCTGACAATAAATTTTTACGCAACTACTAGCCCATCTTAGAGCATCGATTCAGCGTTCACCGATACTTATACCGATTCAAAAAATGTTTGCAACACATCCTGATGTAGAGACGTGCCATGGCACGTCTCTACAATGTCTATTTGTCGCATTCTTTTTTCAAATTGGTATTAGTACGGTAAGACCAGGAAGACAAGGGAGAGGGGGAAACACCCTTAGGGAAGTCAAAAGTATCACGTCAAAAATCACGCATTAGAATCTTTACTTTTGACTTTTGACTTTTGACTTTTGACTTGTTTTGTCCTCCTTCCCTTGTCCTTCTTCTCCTTATCTAATTGGTTTGTGAGCAATTAAATACTTGCTCATAAAGTGGACTTGCGTTTCAATATTCTCAAACCCTGCTTTTTCTAAACGCTCTACCAAGTTATCCGTGACGTAATGCTTATAGTAGGGTTCATGGAAAGTTTCATGGAAGTTTTCCATTAGCGGTTCCATTTCCGGAGAATCACTCATCTGGATAGAATCACAGATAATAAATACTCCCCCTGGTTTTACGATCCGGTAGCATTCCTCTATTACCCGCTGACGCGCTGCTGCTGGTAACTCATGGAAAAGGAAAACCGAAGTTACGGCATGGAAATAATTATTCAGGTAGGGCAACTCTTCGGCATTCGCCTGTAATAGTTGCGGTAATTCCCCTGGAATTTGGCTTAACAATTCATTCGCTTTGCGTAAATAAGCAGGTGACAAATCTATACCAAACAGCGATGCTTGGGGCAGAGTCGCCCGAATCATCTTTAAAGTCCGACCTGTACCACAAGCTACATCTAAAACACGTATTTGCCGAGATGGTACATCAGCAAAACTATTCAGTTCTTGCTTCAGTGGAGCAAGAATGCGCCGCCGCATAGCGTCTGCTGAGCCGCCAAACAGAATTTCCACCTGCAAATCATATAAATTTGCCGAAAGGTCGCTTAAGTAACCATCTGTCTGATGATGGAAGTTCTGGATGTAGTAACTGGGATAACCAGCGGTATCCACATTTGGGGAAAATTCTTGATATCTTTTTTGTTTAGCTCGTTCCCAGATTAGAGGTAAATCTAGCCATACTACAGGGTAGTAGCGGAAAAAGTCTTCCCAGGGATTATCAAACAGCAAGCTCTTGGGATATAAACCCCGCTCTGCATCTTGCCAATCAACTTCTAGTAGTTCATTCAGTCTCTCTTGAACTTTAACTAAAATTTCGCTCGGAATAGGTTTGGCTTGCCGCTGCGCGGGAGAGATGATGTTCATCAAGCGCGTACTTAACATTTTATGAGCCAAACCAAAGTAGTTTTTGCCCTGCTGAAAAGTTTGATAAGTCAGCTTTGTTAAAGTGTCAGACATGAAATGGCTTGGGTGTAGTTTACTTTTATTTATCTAATTTTAATAATTTTAACCATACATACATTAGCCTTAAGAATGGTTTATCTATCCGTATTTAGACTTAAGCAAATAGAGGATTGCAGTAAAACAATACCTGCCATTCCTTTTCATCTGAATTATGCCTGACTGGAAATATTAAGTTTTATAAAAATGTATCATTTCGTAACTTCTGATACAGAATTTAGTGTGATAAGTTTAAAGAGGAAGAAACAAATCAATTAAATAAAACAAGAGAGAGGACTCTGGTATGTCTACCCAAGACAAAGCTCGTGCCTTAATGATGCGTCATTATCAGCTAATCAAGAATCGTCAGCAATCGATGCTGGAACGTGCAGGAGAAGAACTAGGTCTTCCTGGAGAAATGTCTCACTACTGGAATCCAACTCAAGGGAAAATAGACCCCAACGCTCGAATTACTTATGACCGCAGCAATGCTGCGATGAGCTAAATAGTTGGTGGTTGGTAGTTGGTAGTTGCTAGGTGGTAGTTACAAACAACTACCAACAAACAACCAGCAAAAAAGCCACCCAGCTTGGGTGGCTAAATTTATGCTCTCAAATAGCTATTTGTTAGTTGTTGACAACGAACTACTATCTACTAACTATTAACTACTAACCAATTTCTTAAAATTAGCAATCGTAGTAGAGAGAAAATTCGTAGGGATGAGGACGCAAGCGCATGGGGTTGACTTCGTTATCCAGCTTGTAAGAAATCCAAGTTTCAATGAAGTCTTCAGTAAACACGCCTGGTTCAGTTAAGAAAGCATGATCCTTTTCTAGTGCTTCCAATGCCAATTCCAAAGAACCGGGAGTGGAAGGAACCTTAGCCAGTTCTTCTGGAGAGAGTTCATAGATGTTTTTATCTAGAGGTTCACCAGGATGAATTTTGTTCTTAATGCCATCCAAACCAGCACACAGCATCGCAGCAAATGCTAGGTAGGGGTTAGAAGTAGCATCAGGACAACGGAACTCTAAACGCTTGGCTTTGGGGTTAGTACCAGACAGAGGAATACGAATAGAAGCAGAACGATTACCTTGGGAGTAAGCCAAGTTCACAGGTGCTTCATAACCAGGTACAAGACGCTTGTAAGAGTTAGTGGTGGGGTTGGTAATTGCCAAAAGTGCGGGTGCGTGCCTGAGGATACCACCAATGTAGTACAATGCTATTTCACTCAACCCAGCGTATTTGTCGCCTGCAAACAGGGGTTGACCGTCTTTCCAGATAGATTGGTGGGTGTGCATCCCCGAACCATTGTCCTGGAAGACAGGCTTGGGCATGAAGGTGACAGATTTGCCGTATTTCTTAGCGACGTTCTTGATGATGTACTTGTAAGTCATCAGCCAGTCCGCTGCTTCGATTAACTTACCAAAACGGAAGCCCAATTCGCACTGACCACCAGTTGCAACTTCGTGGTGGTGCTTTTCAATTGGAACTCCGCATTTTGCCATTGTCAACAGCATTTCTGTCCGCATGTCTTGCAGGGTATCTGTGGGTGAAACAGGGAAGTAACCCTCTTTGTAGCGCGGTTTGTAACCTAGATTGGGGCTTTCTTGTTTACCGGAATTCCAACGACCTTCTACAGAGTCTACGTGGTAGTAGCCTTCGTAGGAGTTTTGATCAAAGCGAACATCGTCAAAGATGAAGAATTCAGCTTCGGGACCAAAAAAGGCTGTATCGCCAATTCCAGAAGAAACTAGATTGTCTACCGCTTTTTGAGCAATTACGCGAGGACAACGGCTGTACCATTCACCCGTACGCGGTTCTTTGATGCTACAGATGATGCTAAGAGTTGGTTCCTGCATGAAAGGGTCGATCCAGGCAGTGTTTGGATCGAGTACCATTGCCATGTCTGATTCGTTGATGGCTTTCCAACCCCGAATACTGGAACCATCGAAAGGTACGCCGTCTGTGAAACTGCTTTCATCGATTTGCTCGTGAAATACTGTCAGGTGCTGCCAAATTCCTGGCATATCGATGAATTTCAGATCGATCATCTGAATATTGTTGTCCCGAATCATCTTCAGGACGTCTTGTGGGGTTGTCATGGTTACTCCTTCTCTGCCGACATCTTAAGTACAGTAAACCACAATGTTAATGCACGCTGACCCTACTAGTTTGAACCTAAATCTTAAAGACACCTGGAATATCCTAAAGAGATAAAACAGGCAAAATTTGTAGTTTTTGTTACAGAATGTCAAGATTACAGGTTATATTTACCTTTCCTAAACATGTGTACAAAACTTGATAGTTCATCTGTTGGGGGCAACTTTGGCATAGAATCCTTAAGTAGCGCATAGATTGCTTTTGTGCCGGAGCTTCTTTATATTTCAGTGGCACAAAAAGTAGCAGCAGTCAAATTAATATCAAACCATAGATAGTAACGATTGGGAGATAAAGGAATGCGGGATGCAGTCACAAGTTTAATTAAGAATTATGACGTTGCTGGACGGTATTTTGACCGCAATGCGATCGACAGCCTCAAGTCCTATTTTGAAAGTGGAACGGCACGAGTGCAAGCCGCAGGTGCTATTAATGCAAATGCAGCGGCAATCGTCAAGCAGGCTGGCTCTAAATTATTTGAAGAACTGCCAGAGTTGATTCGCCCTGGTGGCAATGCCTACACGACTCGTCGCTATGCGGCTTGTTTGCGCGATATGGACTACTATCTGCGTTATGCTACCTATGCCATCGTTGCTGGTAGCATGGATGTGCTAGATGAGCGGGTTTTGCAAGGTCTGCGGGAAACCTATAATTCTCTAGGGGTTCCTATTGGCCCTACTGTTCGCGGTATCCAAATTATGAAAGACCTTGTGAAAGAACAAGTAGCAGCGGCTGGTGTTACTAATACTAGCTTTTTGGATGAGCCGTTTGACTATATGACCAGTGAATTGAGCGAGAAGGATATTTAGTAATTCAACAAAGGCAGGCATACTGCCTGCTCTAGTTGGTCTAAGATAGATCAAGCCTCCTGAGGTTGGAGCTTTGTCAGCGCACTCTGATGGGATGTTGTGTTAGCGAAGTTCAAGCCTGGGAGGTTAGTTTTTTTGATGAAACACAAGGAACGCAAAGGGCACAAAAAGAAGATTGGCTAAGCAAAGATTGGATGTTTTATTGGTAGAAAAGAATTTATGTTCTTCAAGACAACAGGCGCAGCGGCTGATTCAAGCGGGTGAAGTGACTGTTGATGGTAAGCTGATTGACAAGCCGGGGATGGAGGTTGAGTTAACCGCTGAGATTAAGGTTAAAGAGCGATCGCGTTTTGTTTCGCGCGGTGGAGAGAAACTTGCTAAGGCGCTACAAGAGTTTGCTATTGCTCCAGAAGGGCGGATTTGCTTAGATGGTGGTATTTCTACAGGCGGTTTTACTGATTGTCTCCTGCAAGCTGGGGCAAAGCTAGTTTATGGCGTAGATGTTGGTTACGGACAAGTTGACTGGAAGTTACGTAACGACCCAAGGGTGATTTTGAAGGAACGCACGAATTTACGGTATCTTACACCAGATGAACTCTATGGTACATCCCCCTTGTCTTCACAAGGGGAGGGTTACGCTGACTTAGCAGTGGTGGATGTTTCGTTTATTTCGTTAACTAAAATTTTGCCTGCTTTGTGGCGGTTAACTCAACCTCCTCGTGAGGCGGTGTTGCTGGTGAAACCTCAGTTTGAAGTGGGGAAAAATCGTGTAGGCAAAAAAGGAGTTGTACGCGATCCAAAAGACCATGCTGAGGCAATTATTCAGGTGTTGCAAGCTGCTCTAGAGTTAGGATGGAAGTACAAAGGTTTAACTTGGTCGCCTGTTACTGGCCCAGCCGGGAATATTGAGTATCTTTTGTGGCTGGGAATGGATAATGAGATAGCACCGCCAGATTTAGAGGCTATTCAGCAAATGACGAAATCAGCAGCAGCTGACTTTAGAGAAAATTAATTATTGAATCTATCCAAAGAAAGAAGTGATTGATTCATAAATTTTAGAAATTATATAAAAAAGTTAACACACACCTAGTTACTGATTTAAAAATGTTTTCTAAAGAGAAAGAGGAATTTTTTCATACAGAGCTAGTCAAGTATGGCGTAGATTACCAAAGAGCGGCTAAAGTCGCGAAGATTTTAGCTTCTGAAAAACCAGATGAGCTTTTAAGCGATAATGAGAAACAACTTGCTGAAGAAGTTTGTAAAGAGTGGTTAAGACAACATCAGCGCTTAACCTCGATTTTTAGACAGTATAAGCGTTAAAGGGAACTGAAGTAAGTCATTCATCCACCATACCCAAGTTTCGTCCTAACTCTTGGCGTAAACGATACAAAATCGTATTTGGTTCCACTTCAGCAAGAATTTCTGCAATGACAGTGCTAGCGCCTAATTGTCCCCAAGAGCAGCCTTTTTCGAGGTATACTTGGGCAGCTTTGCCAACAGCAAAGGCTCCGTAGCCAGCGATACCAGCTTGAGCGATCGCACTGCCTGCATAAGCAGTAATATGGCTGGGATTGTCACCGGCAGCAACAGCAGCCGTACTTTTACTTAACCCTAACAGTAAACTGCTACCTAATTCTCCCAGTAGCAAGCCACCAGAACTCAGTAAAATCGTTTTCAAAAGCTTTGTAGCTTCGTAACCAGTCATCGGCAAACCATACAACCGCGCCAGGGAACGAATTAACGCCAAGTCCGCTACAGTTCCGCCGATGATATCTAAAAAGGCGATGGGATTGAGTGCTACAGCCACAGCTTTATATCTAGTAAATTGCCAAATCAAATCTTCGGCTTCTTGTTGGCGTACGTCGATGGTTTTGGAAGCGATCGCCTCTTCTGCTTCTCTTGCTTGAATGAGTGCGTTTAAAGCAATAAGCGATCGCCCTTCACGGTTGAGAATTTTGAGAATAGTTTGTTTGAGTTCGTCTACTTGTGGCGGTGGAGTCTCCCATTCGTAAGTCACATTTCCATCAGGCCATTCCACACGCACTTCCATAGGTGCGGGTTCCGCTGCGATCGTGACAATTTCATCAGGCTGTAAGGGTTTAGCTTGAACATTGCCTGTACCCAACTGTTGCAAATTTTTATAAATCTTTTCTCGGTCTGTATCTGGATACAAATCTATTTTGTTAAACACGAGAATCAGCGGTTTTTGTGCCTGCCGCAATTCGCACAAAGCCTGGTATTCAGTACGAGTAATATCACCAGCAACTACAAACAAAATCAAATCAGCTTGACGCGCAACTTCCCGCGCCATCTGCGATCGCACTTCTCCAGCAATTTCATCTAATCCTGGCGTATCAATTAACTCCACCTGCACCTTGTCACCAACATTCCAGCGTACGGAACGAGGATACTGAGTCACGCCATGAAGCGGGCCAGTTTGCAAAATCTTTTGTCCTAGCAAAGCATTCAACACCGCCGACTTACCACGACTAACCAAACCAAAGGCGGCAATTTTAATCACGTTATAGTCTAGTTTGTTGAGAGTGGCAGTCAAAGCCTCCAATTCTGGCTTTACCAAACCCGCTAATTGTGAGTTTGATGATACTTGTCCGGGTTTGCGGATATTGCCATACCAAGATAGCGCTTGTCTGAGACTAGCACGAGCGCGATTTAGGTGAGTTTCTTGCAGGTTCTTTGTCACTGGCTGAGGTTGAGTCAAGGCTTAGAAAGCAAACAACTATCCAACAGAAGGCATAGAAGTTTGTAATTGAACATTCCCTTATGTGAGAGAAGACAAACACAAAATCACATTAGGGTCAATATCTATTCTTACTTATGAATATGGAAACACTAAGCTAAGGCTGGCAATTGGATTAGGTATGACTAATAGTAAAACTAAACGATTGGCTGCGGCTGATAGTCTTGACACCTCATTCCAGCAACTGCTAAGTTTACAGCAACAAGTGGGTGACTTTCACAAGATTCAAGACAAACAACAGTTAACGTTTGATTTTAAGGGCGATCGCCAATTTGTCAAAGTCACTCCCTAAGTACAGCTTTGCGTAAAATTGTAGTGTTTTTAAATGCAAAGAGGCGCACAGACAGCGCAAAGAGAAGTTGGTAGACGCGATAGCGACTTCTCAGAGGGCTTCGCGTTCGCCGTAAGGCGTTCCCGTAGGGTAGGGTTCAAAGCTTCGGTGGGAACGCAGAGTTGTTTCTAACGAATTAATGAAATACTGTACTACTAATGACTAATGACTAATGACTAATTAGCTTATCTTTTTCTTGGCTGTATGACATCTACAGACACACCATAACGCCGAGCAGCTTGAGACATATTTAGTTTTAATAAACTTTCATCTCCTAAATGCATCTTTTTTTGTGGTTTGATTGGAACTACTCCCAAAGCGCGGATGATTTCAACTGCAATTGCCTTAGCAAGTAAGGGAGGTACTGAGTTTCCCACTTGTCGGAAACCATGCCACTTGGTGACATGAAATCGAAACCAATCGGGGTAAGAATGCAGTCGTGCTGCTTCTCGGACGGTGATACATCGTGGACTAGAAGGATGAATGGGGCGAGGAGAGGTGAAAGCCCCCCGGTTCCTGGCTGTTCCAGCTCTGAGGGTGTTACAGATACCATTTTTGTCCAGTTTATGAAAGCGACTAATAGGTTCTGCTTTACCAGGTATAGTCACCTGAAATCTCAGCATCGATTCTGTACTGTGTCGAGTACGAATGCTTGAGGTCAAGATTCTGGAATCAAATTGCCTTTCGTAGCGGTAGTTATCTCGATCAAAATCTAATCCACGCAGTTTTCTGCTATATTTGCTGGCTTTACCATATTCTGCTACTACCCAGTCTCTATCAAGCAATTCTGGGTATATGTCTACTTCCGGTAAGTCACCAATGGCATCCCAAACAGTGGGAGTATCTGGTAAATCAGCCTTGATGACAAGATATTGCGATTTTTTAGATTTTGCTGGTTTAGTGTTCGCTACCGGATATTTAGGTAGAGGCAAACCTTGACGACATCCCAACAGAAATAATCTAGCTCTGTGTTGGGGTACTCCGTAATTGGCAGCATTGAGAACTTGGTAATCTGCTTCTACTTCATAACCAGATGCTCTAAACTCTTCAATGATTTCTAAAAGAAATTGGCGATGCTTCCCAATAGTTAGTCCTGGTACATTCTCAAACACAAAGTATTTGGGTTGTAGCTCTAAGACTAACCGTAAAAAGTGATACACAAGCCCATTGCGGGGGTCATCAAAGGCGCGTTTGCCAATAATCGAGAATCCTTGGCAAGGGGAACCGCCAAAGACAACGTCAATTTCTTGGTTGCCAATAGCTGAACGGTTTCTAATTTCCTCGCCTGTCACATCTTCAACACTTTTGCACAATATAGACCAAAAAGGGAAATTGAACTCATAGGTAGCACAATGAATTGGGTCTAACTCAACAGCAGCCAGTACATCAAACCCAGCTTGTTCAAAGCCAAGGCTCATGCCACCAGCACCCGCGAATAAGTCAACACCTATAGGTCTTTGTTTGTTATCCATCCGATCTTCTCAAACTATACCGCAGGCGGCGATTTGCTCGATTACCGTTGGTGTGGTTTAACCAGTTCAGCTTACCCACAAGTTATTTTGAAGCAATCCGGGTATTTTAAATTTTTGGCAAATATGAATTTTTTCCAATCCGGCTACAGATCTATTAGATTAAAGCTAAAGCTGCGAATAGGGAATAAGAATAGGTTTCGTTATTACTAGAAGTTACGCGTTGACACGTTTAAAGGTTTTGACCTATTGTAATCAAACATTTATTCAACGATCGTAAAAAAATTTTAGCAACCCTTACTTGTGTCAGTAAGTCTACTTTCACAATGCTCTCAGAACGTTTTACAGAAGCCCTTACCTACGCCACACAACTCCATGCGAAACAAGTTCGCAAAGGTTCAGGAGTTCCTTACATTGCTCATTTGTTGGGTGTCGCTAGTATTGCCTTAGAATACGGTGCGGATGAAGATGAAGCGATCGCCGCTTTGTTACACGATGCCATTGAGGATCAGGGCGGTGCTGCAACACGTGAAGAAATTCGCCATCGCTTTGGAGATCGTGTGACTGCAATTGTTGATGGTTGCACCGATGCCGATACTACACCGAAGCCACCGTGGCGAGAACGTAAACAAGTATACATTGCTCACCTTGCTACTGCTTCACCTTCCGTGCTGCTTGTGAGTGCTGCTGATAAACTCCACAATGCGCAATCAATCACAAAAGATTATCGCCTTTTGGGCGAATCACTTTGGCAACGCTTTCAAGGAGGCAAAGAGGGTACGCTTTGGTATTATCGGGCGTTAGTAACTGCTTTTTGCCAAATAGGATCTCATCCGCTCTTTGAAGAACTAGAACGGGTTGTTTCAGAACTGGAAGATTTGACTTCTGGAGATTCTTAATTAGGCAAGAGAAAGCACCCTGAAAATATACAAAGAAATTAGTTAGCGCAGGCAGGAATAGCCTGCGGCATTGTGCAAAATCGTAGCAGTGATGACAGTATTTTCTGGGTTAGCGGAACATACTACTTACTGAACTATCTTCATGAATCCGCCAGATTGTTTCGCCTAGCAGATTAGCCACCGAGAGAACCACTAGTTGCGAGAAGCGATCGCTCTCTTTGACAGGAATTGTATTGGTGACAATCACTTCCTCAAAAATACCACTTGACAACCGCTCGATCGCAGGAGGAGAAAACACCGCATGAGTGGCACAGGCATATACCTCACGTGCTCCTTCCTCGCGCAGTAGCTTTGCTCCCTCTGCGATCGTGCCGCCAGTATCAATCATGTCATCTACTAGCACTGCCGTTTTCCCTTTCACATCACCGATGACATTCAATACCTCGGCGACATTATGAGCCTGACGACGTTTATCAATAATCGCTAAGGGGGCATCATTCAGTTTTTTCGCAAATGCCCTAGCTCGTGCTACACCACCTACATCTGGGGATACAACTACAATATCTTCGAGCTGTTTGCTGATCAAATAATCCAGTATTACTGGGGAGCCGTAAACGTGATCTAGGGGAATATCAAAATATCCCTGTATCTGGGCTGAATGTAAATCCATTGCCAAAATGCGGCTAGCACCTGCTTGGGTAATTAGGTTAGCAACCAGCTTGGCAGTTATTGATTCCCGTCCTGCTGTTTTTCGGTCAGCACGGGCATAACCATAATAAGGAATTACTGCTGTTACCTGTCGGGCTGAAGCTCGACGACAGGCATCAATCATAATTAGTAATTCCATCAAATTGTCGTTCACAGGATGACAAGAGGGCTGGATTAAATAAACATCACAGCCCCGAATTGATTCCTGTATTTGAACATAAAGTTCTCCGTCCGCAAATCGTTTACGAATCATAGGTCCCAAGTCCATGCCCAGATAACGAGCTACTTCTTGAGACAGGGGTACATTAGCAGAGCCAGAGAATAGCCGCAGGCGATGGTTTTCAGCTATTCCTGTTGCAGTTGGCGGCAATTTGAAAGTAGCAGTACTCAGCACAGCTGATCCTCGATGTGCATTCATGGCAATCTTATCATCAGATATTTAGATTATTTAAGAGCAATAGTCCGAAAAAACATCTGTGAGTTTTGTTGAAGCTTTCATAAAAACTTGAAACATACCTCCATGAAACTACAAATTCCTAGTTTTTTAGTTCTTGCGATCAATACGCTCTTGCCAGCTTAACTGACGTTCAACTCATGAACTACACTCGTAATTGAGATTTTTTGGCTTGAGGTGAAAATCCCAAGTCTCAGTATATTTACTCGATAAAGTACTGACCTATACCCATATAATTTCTAAGCTGAGAACAAACTATTCTAGTTTACTAGTGAAAGTAAAAACACTTATGAATGAATTAATAATGGACAGCTAAATTATTTTATGATACTAGCTGCAAATTAAAACATTAGCAGACTTGTTTGATATTTTGCCATTACCCAATATTGTCAAAAATTCCCGGAAGGAAGAGGGCAAAGGGCATCGGGCAAGGGGCAAAGATAATGGTTAAATCCCAATGCCCAATGCCCAATTCCCTATGCCCAATTCCCTATTGATGTACGCAGTTCATGATGGACTACATAAAAAAACTGACTTCTTCACCTTTTTTACTACTTTGTATTGGAGATGGAGTGTGAAAATAGAGTACGGGCAAGTCCGTAAAGACTTTCTTTTATACATATTGGCACGGCAGTTGCCTAGACGCCGTTGCTAGATATGATTTTTTGTGGGTGAGTTTCTCCGAGTAGTGCTGTTATACTCTATCAATTGAAAATGCAACCACCAATTTCAGCTGGTACTGTTCTGCAAAACCGTTATCGAATCATTCAAATTCTTGGTCAGGGGGGATTTGGTAGAACCTATCTGGCAGAGGATCAAAGACGCTTTAACGAACTTTGTGCCATCAAAGAATTAATCCCCAATACAACTGACCTTGCCACTTGGCAAAAAGCACAAGAGCTTTTCCTGCGAGAAGCAAATGTTTTGTATCAAATACAACATCCACAAGTGCCGCAGTTCCGGGAAAGATTTGAACAAGACCAGCGGTTATTTTTGGTACAAGACTACGTTGCCGGGAAAACATATCGTGCTTTGCTGGATGAACGTAAGGCTGTTGGTGGTGCATTCATAGAACAAGAAGTATCGCAATTAATACACTCTCTGTTACCAGTATTAGAACACATTCATAGTCGAGGCATTATTCATCGAGATATTTCACCGGATAACATTATTTTGCGTGACATCGATGCCAAGCCAGTGTTAATTGACTTTGGGGTAGTAAAAGAACTGGTAACACGATTGAAAGCTGCTAATCCGACAGTAACAGGAACTTATGTAGGAAAATTAGGTTATTCCCCCAGCGAACAAATACAAACGGGGCAAGCTTACCCCAGTAGTGATTTATATGCACTGGCAGTCACAGCAATAGTTTTATTAACTGGTAGAGAACCTCGGGAACTATTTGATGACAATCACCTAACCTGGAAGTGGCAACGTTGGGTAAAAGTGAATCCGCAATTTGCTCAGATTTTAAATCGAATGTTGAGTCCTAGACCAAGCGATCGCTTCCAAAGTGCAACAGAAGTAGCACAAGCACTGGAATCTCTGGAACAGGCAATACCAACAGTTCCCCCAGCCACACTACCACCCACTGCTCAGAAATCTAACGCCCAAACAGTTCCCGCCGATCGCCGTCCTGAACAAGTTGCGTTACCTGCACCAGAGAGATCCAATCGCACAATTCCAGAACCTGCTGCTGGTGGGTCAGTATTAGATAACCCATTGGCGATCGGGTTAATGACTGTTGGTGTGATTAGCTTGGCAGGATTTAGTTCTTGGGCACTAGTGCGTACTCTTCGCGGTACACCACAACCAACTGAAATACCAACGCAAACTTTTCCTTCTCCTGTGTATACACCCACAGAAACTCCTACGATTACACCCACAATTACTCCTACTCAAACACCTACAGTTACTCCTACCACACAGAAGCCTTCAGTCACGATCAAGCGCCTCAATTTTGAGACATCTGACAGGATCAAAGTTGAGGATACTATTGATGCAAATGAAATCATCCGTTACACTTTCAGAGGTGAAAAAGGGCAAAATTTAACTGCGCTGCTAGCACAAGAAAGTGGTGTTTTGTTAACAGTTTTAGCTCCCAATGGCGAACCAATTAACAATACTGCTAAGGATGTCACCTTTTATCAAGGAACCTTACCCGTTAATGGTAGGTATGCGATCGAATTAAACCCAACTCCAGAAATTGCTGAAAGCGATTATAGTCTGAGTATCAGATTAGAAAGCCCTGTCAGACCCACACCCACAGAAACTCCCACAGAAACTCCTACTCAAACTCCTACAGAAACTCCTACAGAAACTCCCACAGAAACTCCTACAGAAACTCCCACAGAAACTCCCACAGAAACTCCTACAGAAACTCCCACAGAAACTCCCACAGAAACTCCTACTCAAACTCCTACAGAAACACTCATTCAAACCCCTACTACAACACCCATAGAAACACCTACCCAACCAACAATAGAAGCACCGCTGACATATCCCTCAGAACAATAAATCAAGGTTCGTAAGATAGCTTTGAATAGGCGTGCGAACAATGTATTAAATTGGTTAGTAGTTAGTAGTTAGTAGTTAGTAGTTTTTTGTTTGTTTCAAACAACCGCCAACCACTAACCACCAACCAGTAACCACCAACCACAAACAACCAACAACAAACAACGAACAAGCACCAACGATCCACCAACCACCAACCACTAACCACTAACCACTAACCACCAACCACTAACCACCAACCACTACTATTGAACGCACTACTAATTACTGCAACAGACACAGAATCTGGCAAAACTCTTTTAACAACAGCATTAGCAGCCTATTGGCAAAAATATTGTTCTGCTCGTAGCTTGGGTATTATGAAACCCATACAATCAGGAGTAGGCGATCGCGAGTGGTACCAACAGCTGTTTACCCTAGAACAATCAGCCGAGGAAATCACACCATTGTATTTTCAAGCACCTTTAGCACCTCCCATCGCCGCAGCGCAGGAAAATCGCCGCGTAGATTTAGCTGTAGTCTGGCAGGCTTTTACAGCATTGTGTCAGCGTCGAGATTTTGTTCTGGTAGAAGCCTTGGGCGGATTGGGTTCACCCGTAACTGATGAATTGACGGTAGCCGATTTAGCAGGTGATTGGTGCTTGCCCACTGTGTTAGTAGTACCAGTCAGATTGGGTGCGATCGCTCAAGCGGTGGCGAATGTGGCATTAGCGAGACAAGCGCGAATAAATTTGGTGGGAATTGTTCTTAATTGTGTCCAACCCCGAACAGACGAGGAAATAGCCAACTGGACACCAGCAGATTTAATTCAATCCTTGACAAATATCCCGATTCTAGGCTGCCTCCCCTATTTGGAAAATCCAGCAGAGTTAGACAAACTTGCACAAGTAGCGTCAAACTTAGATTTAGAATGCTTGCTACCTTTTGCGAAAGTTTGAACAGTAAAAATGAAGATACCCAACCACTAATTTAAAAACTGTGAACAATGGTTTCAACATTTCCAAACTCTGCTGCTGCTGACTTATCTCGCGTTCGCCTCTCGATTCGTTCATTGCAAGCGCAACTTGTGGAGTGGCGGCGACGACTGCATCAAAAACCTGAACTGGGTTTTCAAGAACAACTCACCGCTGAGTTTGTCTCTTTGAAGTTGCAGGAATGGGGAATTGAGCATCAAACTGGCATCGCCAAGACTGGTATAGTCGCTGTGATTCACGGCAATCAACAGCTAAAAGCATCCAATCTAAAATCGAAAGTGCTGGCGATTCGGGCCGATATGGATGCTTTACCCATCCAAGAACAGAATGAAGTAATCTATCGTTCCCAGCACGATGGCGTTATGCATGCTTGCGGCCATGATGGACATACTGCGATCGCTCTTGGTACAGCCTATTATCTCCAACAGCATCGCCAAGACTTTGCTGGTACTGTGAAAATTATCTTTCAACCAGCCGAAGAAGGCCCTGGGGGTGCAAAGCCGATGATTGAAGAGGGGGTGCTGAAAAACCCTGATGTAGACGCAATTATCGGTTTACACCTGTGGAATAATTTGCCCTTGGGAACGGTGGGTGTGCGTGCAGGTGCCTTAATGGCTGCTGTGGAATCTTTCAACTGCACCATTTTTGGCAAAGGCGGACACGGTGCCATGCCCCATCAAACCGTTGATTCTGTGGTGGTTGCTGCCCAAATTGTCAACGCCCTGCAAACCATTGTTGCTCGCAATGTCAATCCGATTGATTCGGCGGTGGTGACAGTGGGCGAACTCCATGCAGGCACTAAGCGCAACGTGATTGCAGATACAGCGAGAATGAGTGGTACTGTTAGGTATTTTAATCCCGGTTTGAGAGGCTTTTTCTCACAGCGCATCGAACAGATTATTGCTGGAGTTTGCCAAAGTCATGGTGCTACTTATGACTTCAAACAGTGGGAACTTTACCCAGCCACAATCAATAATGGGGAAATGGCAGAACTAGTGCGATCGGTTGCGGAAGAAGTCGTAGAAACGCCCTTAGGTATTGTGCCAGAATGCCAAACTATGGGGGGTGAAGATATGTCCTACTTCCTGCAAGAGGTACCTGGCTGCTATTTTTTCTTGGGTTCTGCGAACCCAGCGAAGAACTTGGCCTATCCCCACCATCATCCCCGGTTCGATTTTGATGAAACAGCGTTGGCGATGGGTGTAGAAATGTTTGTTCGGTGTGTGGAGAAATTTTTTAGTTGATACAGTTGGTGGGTATAAATAAATGTTCTATTATCTTGGGCAGTTACGTTTATTGGCATTGCTGATTTGAAGAGACGCGAAATTTCGCGTCTCTATAAAGGTTTCAGAATCACACCAAATCATTTTCATACATGGATTCAGCAACGCCCGTTTATTTATACCTATTCCCTATTTGAAGCTTTGAGCGAATCTGCATCAGCGATCGCCTCTGGTGGTGTGGCTATTGCTTTGATTAATGCTGATTTTGACTTTTGACTTTACCAAAGGATGGTGCTAGGTATCGGAAAGCTAGAACCCTCAAGGCTTCGTGGGAAATAGCTTATTCGTAAATCTTCAAAAATTTCTGTAAGTTTTATATATTACAGTTTACAAGTCTGGACGCGAGAGAAGAATCACAAACCCACCACCCGCCACCAACCCCTAACCTCTCTCTAACCACAACAACAACACCGCAAACTACCGAATAACCACAGGGGAGATGTCCCTTGGGGGTATTTAAGGAAAAGTTTAGATCAAATACCCAGCTATCATTCTTACGCCAGCCTACGCGATCGCCTAAACGACACAAAGAAGTTAGCTTGGTATGTCTATCATTAAGTCTGCTATTAAACCTTTGCTTCCAAAGATTTTAGCAACTCTGTATTTACCCCTGACTCACGAGTCAGAGCAATTTTACCAGTACGAGCTATTTCTCTCAGACCAAATTTTTGCAGTACCTGCACGATCGCCACCATCTTACCGGGATCGCCGACAACTTCTAGGGTAAGAGAATCTTCCGCTACGTCTACCACTCGCGCCCGGAAAATTTGCGCTATCTCGACTATTTCTGAACGGGTGGTGCTAGTCGCATTCACCTTCAGCAGCATCAATTCGCGTTCTACACAAGGAATTTCGGTAATGTCCTGTACTTTCAGGACATTAATAAGCTTGTATAGTTGCTTGGTGAGTTGCTCAATGACGCGATCGTCACCTGGTACAACCATCGTGATGCGGGAAATTCCTGACTGTTCTGCTGGGCCAACAGCAAGGCTTTCAATATTAAAGCCACGACGGGCAAATAAACCAGAAATGCGGGACAGAACACCCGCTTCATCTTCTACTAGTACTGAAAGGGTATGTTTCATCTTCGCCGACAGAGGCTAGGGGAGCGTTTTATTAATACTAGATTGCAAGTCTGAATTTTTATTTTAAACTTAAATCCTGCACTCAGCGAAACTATTCAACCAATGGCGGCAGTTCCTACTTCACCCTAGGAGGTTGGGGTTATTCAAATTCAAGAGCATTTCGGGATCGGGCAAAGATAATACTTGCACGGAATACAGCTTCAACCACTGCTGAAACGATCGCCCTCCCTGCTCGATATACTTATTTAATCCTGGTAAACAGCGACGGCGATAGAAACCACACAAGGGTTCCCATCTATTATTTCTATAAACTAGAGCTGCGATCGCTTCTTCGGGTACTTGCTCAAGTCCAGCTACCCATTCCTGCAACACCTCAACCCGCAACCTGGGCAAGTCGCAAGCTAACAGCAGCACCCAATCGGTTTCTACTTGCGCTAATCCTTGGGCAAACCCCACCAGTGGCCCGTGTGTTTTTGGCTCATTGCCAGTTTCTCCAGGTAAAGGCAATTCCTGGATAAACTGGCTTTTGGGCGGTAGCAAGTGTTGATACCGTTCCTGCCAAGGAGTAACTACGTAAACTTTGTCAGCACAAGTCTCAGCAATCTGACAGATTCGTTGCAAAAGAGGGACATCTTGAATGGGAATCAAGGCTTTATCCCTGCCCATACGCGTACTCTTACCGCCTGCTAAGACGATGGCAGTTAATTGGTTATTAGTCATTGGTCAAGAGTCAATAGTCAAGAGTCAATGGTTAGTAGTTAGTGGTTAGTAGTTAGTGGTTGCTAACTATGCCCAATGCCCACTCTCCCACTCCGCCACTCCCCATCTTCTGTTATCCCCTCGTCTGGCTTTGCCGCACTTGCTGCAACATCTGCTCTACACTTTCAGCTGCTGGCAGACATTTCAAACCTTGGCAGACTAAGCCAACACTACCTTCTGGTAATTTTGATGCTACTGCAAACACAGTACTCGGTAAATACTGGGAGTTTAGCGAGTATATTTGCTCGGTTGTGGTGCGAATCAAAGTACAGTTGCTATACCAATCTAAGGCTGCAAACAAACTCGGACACGCTTGAGCAGCACGACTCATCACAGAGCGAAATGCTTTTAAGCCTTGCTCGGCTAAATCCAAATAATGCAGATTATCCGTGAGCAGAGCCAGCCGCACAAGATTGGCAATTGCTACTCCATTCGCAGACGGTGTGGCATTATCTGCATAACTGCGCTCTCGCACGATTAAATCTTGACTTGCGACACTAGGTGTATTAAAATACCCTCCTAATTCTACACTCCAAAGGTATTCGTCAAATTCTTCTTGGAGAGCGATCGCACGTTCCAACCAAAAAGAGGGGGAGTACTGAGTAACAGAAAACTCATTCCCGATTAAGGGCGAAGCTTGGTGCAAATCCAAGAGCGCTTTAATAAAAAAGGCGTAGTCTTCAGATTGGGCTAGTACGGTTGGTTGATTTTCATAATTGAGTCGGTGGAAACGCCCATTCACAAACTGATTATTCAGGATGAAATTCGCTGCTGTTGTTGCTAGTTCCAAATCAGAAGATTGTCGAAAAACAGCGTACGCCCTTGCTAAACCAGAAATCATCAAGCTATTCCAGGCGACGATCATTTTGGTATCTGTGACTGAGGGAATGCGACCTGGCCAGTTGCTTGTTTTTGCTTCTTGGTTGTTACGAGCAGGGGGGAAAGTTGTTAGTGATTCAGGAGTTGTACCGTAACGTGCAACAAACAATTTTTTCAGTGCTGTTTCTATCGTTTCGCTGAGTTCACCAGCTTGACGCCTTTGCAACACATTCTTACCTTCAAAGTTACCGTTAGCGGTGACTGTAAACGTTTGTTGCAATTCCGTTAGTTCTTCGGGAGTCAGCAGTTGTTCTAGTTCGCTGTAATTCCAGACGTAAAATGCTCCTTCTTCAGGTTCTGCTTCCTCAGTAGTTGTGAAACTATCGGCATCTTGAGCCGCATAGAAATAACCTTCCGGCGCGGTCATTTCTCTTTTTAGCCATTCTACAGTACCAGCGATCGCTCTTTTGAAAGCTGGCTCCTGCACGCCTGCACTCCAAAGATTCGCCAGATACTCGACAATTTGACCATTGTCGTAGAGCATCTTTTCAAAATGCGGTACTGTCCAGGTGGGGTCAACGGTATAGCGGTGAAAGCCTCCCCCGACATGGTCATAAATACCACCTAATGCTAGGTCTAGCCCCCGTTGAGTACAAATTTCCTTAGCATCATATTTTGATTCGCGTTCCCAGGTAGAACCAGGCAACGACAATCGCGTTCCCCGCAAAGCTAATTCTGCGTAGGGAATCATTGGGAAACTATTACCGTATTGATTGGGAGTAACGATCCCGGTGCTGGTTTCCCAGCCTTGCCGTAATAACTCCCGATCTTGAGCTTGTGTTTCACCTTCTAATTTCAATACCGCAGAGGTGAGAAGCGACTCTAAAATTACTGCTTTGCGATCGCGCAAGTCTTGTTTTTCTGTATCGTAGTAACGGCGAATTGCTTGTAAAACTTGTAAAAAACCAGGACGACCGTAGCGTGGTTCAACTGGGAAGTAAGTACCGGCGTAAAACGGTACTAAATCATCTGGAGACAGAAAAGCGTTTAAAGGCCAACCTCCCTGACCGCTCATCATCTGTAAAGCTTGCATGTAAATGCTGTCGAGGTCAGGTCTTTCTTCCCTATCTACTTTAATTGGGATAAAATTAGCATTCATGTACTCGGCAATAGCCGGATCGGAAAACGCCTCTCCTTCCATGACAGTACACCAGTGGCAACTGGAGTAGCCAATCGAGAGAAAGATAGGTTTATTTTGTGCCTTTGCGGTTGCGAGTGCTTCATCGCACCAAGGCCACCAATCAATAGGATTTTCGGCGTGTTTCCGGAGGTAGAGACTCTTTGCTTCAGCAAGGCGATTAGTCATGATTAGACACAGGTATTTGCCTTTTTTTGAGTCTACCTCTAAAAATTTTAAATTTCAGATTTGATAGTGTTTAGTAAAAATTTGTTCCGTGTTGATTGTCAGCGATCAATGGGAGCGAACAACAATTAACAACCTAAAAGTAAAAATTTAATAATATTTGGTGAAAATTTTTACTCTAGAGAACGCAACAGCGAACTCGCCAATGGTGTTGATCCCTTCCCAGCAGGAGGTACTGATTTGGTACCGATCGCAGTATTTGTGTTGAGTCCTGCGATCAGATGCAGCAAGAAAGTGATGATAGCAGCTTGTACAAATTTTTCCAGCATGGCAGTTTCCTCTCTTTAGATAGATGTTTTTTACAGTTAGGATGGACTGATTCTGGATGCACCTCAGTACTATTGATTTTCCCTATAAGGTAGATATATCCGGATTTTTCTCAGTAAAAATGTTGAATTTTTTACAAAACTATGAAAAAAACCTACCAGCAAGCAGCTAACTGGATAAGGTGAACACTACTTGCTAAATAAGACTACAAAGTAGTTCACCTGGTTTCGGAAAAACAATCAGCCGTTGTAATCGATAAAATATATGTACATTAACTACAAGCTGGCTGCATGATTCCTATCGTTATTGAACAATCAGGTCGTGGCGAACGTGCCTTTGACATCTACTCACGGCTGTTGCGTGAGCGTATTATCTTTTTGGGACAACAGATTGATGACAACGTAGCTAACTTGATTGTTGCCCAACTGCTGTTTTTAGATGCCGAAGACCCAGAGAAAGACATATATATGTACATCAATTCTCCTGGCGGTTCTGTTTATGCAGGATTGGGCATTTTTGATACGATGAAGCACATCCGCCCGGATGTCTGTACCATCTGTACCGGACTGGCAGCGAGTATGGGTGCTTTCCTCCTCAGTGCGGGTGCTAAGGGCAAACGGATGAGTCTTCCCCATTCTCGGATTATGATTCACCAACCTCTGGGCGGCGCTCGGGGACAAGCAACTGATATTGAAATTCAAGCCCGCGAAATACTCTATCTGAAGCAGCAGCTAAATCAGTATTTAGCTGAACATACCGATCAGCCCTTGGAAAAAATTGCCGTCGATACCGACAGGGACTTCTTTATGTCGCCTGAAGAAGCCAAAGATTACGGCTTAATTGACCAAGTTATTGACCGTCATGCTGCCGGTAGCCGTCCGATGGCAGTAGTGTAGTCAATATTCAATCGGTCAAAGGGAGGCAGCGCAGTCTTGGGGAGTCTCCCCGCAGGGTGCGACTGCCGTTCAATAGTTACAATTGGCTATTGATTATTGACTTTAACTAGTCTTGAACCATCAAGATGCACCTAAAAGCTTTTGAGGCTTCTGCTGGGATTCCAGATAACTAGAACATCCCAGCAATTTCTTTTCAGCAAGTAAATTGCGAGATAGCCAAATTCATTTTTTATAGATACCGCCACCTTTACTTTACTGTGAAGTCTACGGCTTGCTTTTGTATTAGTTTTACTTATTATATATTAGACCAGTTCAAGATTCCATAGTCTAAGTTACACTTTTTGAAGTGGGCTGTGGTAAGAGGAGATGGGGAGAGTGGGAGAGTGGGAGAGTGGGCATTGGGCATTGGGCATAGTTAGCAACCACTAACTACTAACTACTAGCCCTTTCAAGGTGGGTGAAAAATATGCTTTCATTACCTGATTTTTCCTGATTCGACTTGGTGTCTTAGTGTCTTGGTGGTTAAATAAAATTTATTTTTTCACCACAAAGACACCA
>NZ_JACAEU010000152.1:0-10909 GCF_013388695.1 Fischerella sp. | reverse complement strand
ATGAATTTACAATTCACGGGTATGTAGAGACGTAGCATTGCTACGTCTCTACAATGATTTGGCATCGAACTACAAAAATGTATGCACACATAATTCATGACCAAATTCAGCAACGCCTTCTTAAGAGTTACAAAGCCGATTTTCGCTCAAATTTGTCAATGGCAAGGGTAGGAGTATCAAATTCTTGCTTGACAAGAGCAGATCGGCTTGAGTATATTTGTTTAGTACAAAAGTACCATAAGCCTTAGAAACCGTAACTTCAAAAACAAGGTTTTTGTCATTTCAGTATTTACACTGCTCTGAAAATACTATCTTCAAGGCTACCCTCAACTCAGCAGAGGGTAAGTCTTAGTATTGCTTGCTACCGAAAAATATTGCATACAAACTGGAGTTTGAATATGAGCACAGTTGCAGCCAAAGACAGCAAACAACAAATTTTGCAAGCATTTCAACAAATATTGGCAGATAGGAAAAAATTAGAATCAAAAATAGCTACCAAGCAAGAAGAAGCAGAAAAGGCTAAAAATCAACAAATTTTAGAAGTAGCCTCTACATACACCGTTGATAGTATTGTCAAAAGTTTAGCTGATTTGCAATTGGAGTTTGGCAGCATTGTCAATGCATTATCTGAGAAGTTAGCCCAAGAAAACTCCAAATTAGACGAACTAAACCGTGCGATAGAAATTGAAACTCAGAATTTAAAAGAGCTTCAACAAATTAGAGTTGTAGCAGATGCACTGGATATATTAACTCAAGAACACCAAGAAAAACTCAAAACTCTAGAACAAGATACAGCTAGTAAAAGAGAAGCACTGGAAAAAGAAATAGCACAAACACGCAAAGAGTGGCAAAGAGAACAAGAAACGCATGAAGAAGCAGTCAAAGCATTCAACGATTTATTAGTTAAAGAACGTAATTTAGAAGCAGAAGAATACCAATATAAATTAGAAAATACTCAAAAGATTAACGCAGATGCTTACGAGGCTAAAAAGCGTCAACAAGAAAGGCAAATAGAAGAAACTAATCAAGAAAAAGCAAAAAATTGGACAGAAAGAGAAAAAACGCTCTCAGATCATCAATCTTTATTTGCAGAATACCAACAAAAAGTAGCAGCATTCCCTGCCGAATTAGAAGAAGCCGTGAAAAAAGCTAGAGAAGAAGCGATTAAAGAGACTAGCCAAAAGGCAAAAATTGAGGCTGATTTATTTGAGAAAGAGTGGGAAGCTACCAAACAAAGTTACGAATTAAAAATCCAATCATTGGAAGAAAGTATTAAAAAACAAATTGAGCAAATAGAAGGACTCTCCTCTCAACTCCAAACTACTTTAAAACAAGCACAAGATTTAGCATTGAGAGCTTTTGGTAATTCTGAAAAATAGCCAATATTTGTAGAGATGCACTATGGCGTGTTTCTAACGCCATACCTGGAAATTTTGAATAGCAAATTTGGAGGTTTGTTGTGCCATCTAAAAAACCCAACGAAAAGAATACTAAAGTAGAAATTCTCCAAGCTTACAACGAACTAGCCCAAGAGAAAGCAGCGTTAAAATCTCAACTTGACCAATTGGTAAAAGAACGTAACTCTGCATCGAAAAATACGGCAAAACTAGAAGTAGAAAACAAACCAGTAATGAATCAGCCATCAACTATCCAGCAAAAAATGAATTATACTATTGAAAGTCTAGCCAAAATTCAGTTAGGCTTTGGTAGTGCTGCTAATGAATTATCAGAACAACTCACAACACAAGCATCTAAGCTAGCAGAGATTCAGCAATCGGTAGAAAATGAAGTTCAACAATTAAAAGCATTACATAATTTAGAAATTTCGGAAGATACATTAGATACTCTGATTCAGTCTTACGAAGATAATTCCAAAACTTATCAGGAAGAGTTTAACCAGCGGTCGGAGAATCTATTACAAGAAATTCAAGAACAAAGAAAAGCTTGGCTGAAAGAACAGGAAGAACATAAGGTAACAATCAAAGAGCGGAATGATAACCTCAATAAAACCCGACAACGTGACGCAGCAGAGTATAAATATAATTTAGAACTACAGCGAAAACTGGAGATGGATGAATACGAGCAACAGCAGAAAGCTTTATACAAAGAATTGGAAGAGTTTCGACAAGAAATTGAGAAACAATGGACAGAACGGGAAAAAGAAATTTCTGAACGAGAAAAACAATTTGAAGAGTATAAAGCTAAGGTAGAAGCTTTCCCTAAAGAAAAAGAAGCCGCTATCAAAAAAGCGACAGAAGAAGGTAAAGGCATAGCTCATTATCAGGCTAAGGTAAAAGCAGATTTGTTTGCGAAAGAAGTAGAAGGGCAAAAGCGTTTCTACGAGCAAAGATTGCAATCTCTAGAACAGACTATTACGAATCAAGAAGCACGGATTCAAAATCTTTCCAAGCAGTTGGAATCTGCTCTTAAACAAGTTCAAGATTTAGCTGTTAAAGCTATTGAAGGGTCTGCAAATATTAATTCTTACCAGGCAATCAAAGAAATAGCTTTAGAACAAGCTAAAAGCCAGGTGAAAAATAAGTGAGCGAGTTATGATCTGACTGGTCAATTGTTGGTCTCAATTACCTGGTCTTTAAGTTCCAGGCTGATAACATAAAGAATTTTGGTGTGTAGAGACGTGCTATAGCACGTCTCTACAAGGTATGTAAATCAGACAATCTTTCTTATCTGAATTGTATTGGGTTAAGCTCGGATGAAACTGAACTCTATCAATAAGAAAATAGAGACGCTTTTTCCGCGTCTCTACAAGAGAGGAAACCCGTTATCAAGATTAAAATTCAAAATTAAAAATGAAAAATTGAAAATTGAAAAACTTAATCAGTAATCAGAAAAATAATCTACTTGCTTGAACATTCAATTTATTCTAAACTTCAAGCTGTTTCAGGCTTCGAGTTGTTCTGGTCTTGGTTGTTTTGAGCTTGTTTAAATTTGGTGCTACCAGATTCAGTTCTAGGTTTATTGGTGACAGGAATTTTTCGGCGGCGAGTCATAGCAGCTAGGTAATTTTTAACTTTGTACAACTTGAACTACACCGCCAAAAATTCCGAATCCGGAAAATAAAAAAAATAACCGACTATAAGTCGGTTAAAAAATATTAAGCATTAGGAAAAAGCTTAGCTATTCAGCCTTGTAGCTAATTTTCATGGATGAAAATTCTTCATTGTGTCATCGTATGCTCACGTCTATTCTCAAGAGATGACGGTGTGGGAAGATATCATCACGCAAATGCTGAAAAATCGAGATTAGGGGGTATATCTTGGATACGTCCGGAACCAACGGCCCGTATTGCTTCGTGAAGAGAAATATCGCCAGTATACAAGGCACGACCAACAATTGCACCTGTAACGCCTTGGGGTTCTAATGCTAGTAAACTCAGCAGATCGGTTATAGAACTAACCCCACCAGAGGCAATTACAGGAATATTCACTGCGGCGGCTAGTTCGCGTAAAGCATCTAAATTTGGCCCTGTAAGGGTACCGTCACGATGGATGTCTGTGTAGATTACTGCTGCTGCTCCCAATTCTTGCATTTGTGCGGCAAGCTGAGTAGCAAGAACTTCTGAAGTTTCCAACCAGCCGCGAGTCGCTACTTTGCCATTACGGGCATCTATGCCGATAATAATCTGTCCGGGAAATTCCTGGCACAGTTGTGCTACTAGCTGTGGCTGTTCTACAGCAACGGTTCCCAAAATTGCCCATTGTACGCCTAAGTTAAACAACTGTTGCACGCTTGCTTGGGTGCGTAACCCCCCACCAACTTCAATGGGTATCGATACCGCTTGAGCGATCGCTTCAATTGCACCTAAGTTTACTAATGTACCTGCTTTCGCCCCATCCAAATCAACTAGGTGCAATCTGGTAGCACCCTGTTCTACCCACTTTTTGGCAACATCCACAGGATTTTCGTTGAAAACTTGGGAGCGATCGTAGTCCCCTTGATAAAGTCGCACGCAGCGACCTTCTAGCAAATCTATCGCTGGAATAACTTCCATAATTAACCTCAAATTTGTTAGTAGATAGTAGTTAGTAGGTAGTAGTTAGTAGATAGTAGTTAGTAGGTAGTAGGTAGTAGTTATTTGTTCATTTTTTACCACTAACCACTAATGTACAGACGTGCCATGGCACGTCTCTACAACCACTAACCACTAACTACTAACCACTAACTAATTCTTAGTCCCCTTAATTACAGCTTGCCGAAAACCCAGCACAATCAAGATATTAGAAAGCGTCAAAAATAATTCTGCACTCCCGTGTAGCCAATCAACGTTTGCCAAAGACTTACTGTAATGCACTTGAGCATAAATCCCCGCTGGGATGGTGACAGCGACAAACACGAGAGTACCGTAAAATCCATACAAAGCCAGACGTGGCATTTGCTTGACTCGGCTAATAAACCACAAGAAACCCAAGTAGGGAAACAGTGACAGGATAAATAGGGTTTCTTTTGAAATCATTGCTTTTAAATAAATATAGTTGGAGTTGTAGGGGCGGATTTAATGCCAAAACTATCAATATTGTTACATGAAGACAAGAGCTAACCCGCCCCTATTCAAACAAAAGGTAATTATTACTTTGATTTGATGGGTTGGGTGGAAATCAGTTCACTAGCCATCTCAGCAGATTTTGTAGAACGCCAAATCCATACTGCTGCTGCCCAAAGCGTACAATTACCAACTACAGTCATGGCAGCTTGTAGGGTGACTAGCCATTCAAGTGATTTTGCATTGTCAAAATAGTGCCAGGTACAGGCACACATGGCGCTTACTAAAGCTGGTAACATCGCTACAGATAATGTCCACCAAGCACGGTTGCTAGTGACTTCTCCATATTTCCAAATAAACCAAATCGCGGCAATCCACTCAATCACGCTAGAGACGTGAATAATCCAGGTAGGAATCGAAAGAGCGTGCATGTTAGTCAACAATCAATAGTCAATAGTCAATAGTTAATAGTCATTGATCATTAGTCAATAGTCGTTGGCATATTCTTGTCTTCTCGCCGTACTTCTTCTACCTGACCAACTTCAAAAATGAGGGTGAAAGGCTGACCCATTTCTCGCTCAATAAATTCTTCCAACAACTGTACTTGCCAAGGGGTTACAGGTTCTTTTGCCCGGACATTCAGACGGACTTCTGGCGGATTGGTTAGCCAATTGGTTTGACTTCTGAGTAATTCTAATCTTTGAAAAGTGACAGTTTTGTTCAACAATGCCTGTCGCACGCTGTATTCTAACTCTACTTGCCTAACAAGTTGGAAAAAGCTTACACCCAAGGGAATTATCAGAATTGACGTAAAAGCAGAAGTCCAAATCAGAGGTTTGCGTGCCCGACGCATGGATGTATAACCTGCCAACAAAAATATAACCATGCAGGAAAGAGTTATACCCAGCAGGTTGGTGAGGTAAAGTAGGGTTGCTCCTAGACTTAGCGATAAATTTGCGCGTGATAATCCTAAGCCAATTACGCAAATAGGAGGCATGAGAGCAACGGCAATTGCTGTTCCTGCGACGCTTCCAGAAACTTTTGGTTCGATCTTGGCGTAACCGCTGATGCCGCCTGCTGCTACTGCTATCCCTAAATCCAACAGGGTTGGTTCTGAACGTGCCAGTACTTCACTACCGAAACTGGGAAGACTGACAAACATTCCCAATGTATAGGCGATCGCTACTGCGATAATTGTTCCCGCCCCCACAGCAATTATTCCTTTGCGGAACAATAACATGTTTCCTTGCAAAGCACCAAAGGCTAACCCTCGAATTGGCAGCATCAAGGGTGCAACAATCATAGCTCCAATGATGACCGCAGCACTGTTTGACAGTAAGCCAAAGGTAGCGATGACACAAGAACCAACAATTAAAATCAGGTATGGTAAATCTAATGCTGATTCTGCTAGCAATTCTATTTCCATCTGTTCAAGTGGGATGGGCTTAGCAACTTGCCTTCTCAAATTCCGAAAACGGTCTTGCAATTTTCCTCGCACAATGCCTTCCTCTTCCCTCATCACTATCAATTTTGCACAGTTCTGTGATGATTATCTATTTCTGTAGGTATCAGCACTGCGATCGCAGAGGATAAAATTGCGTTCCTTGAATTCAGCTCTTACAATTCAAAAACTGGATTATTTACAGGCCAACCGCAAGGCTCAGCTAGAGCCTCACCAATAGGTAGAGCTATTTCTAAACCATTTCTCAATTACCTACCACTCTTAATGCAGAAGTCTAACACTATATAAAACACTAGTTATCTCGTTAATAATCTCCCATTCCTCAACTGATTACCAAGTGGGACTGCATTTAGCTTATAAAAATGTGATTTATTTATAACCATGTACTGAAGCGTGACGGTGAGATGTAGGCAGTCCACTTGACCCGACCCGTAACATAGTTATTAGTTTAGTTTTACTTTTTCAGGTATAATGACTAATCTCCAAGACTACAATCCCAGCGGTGTAGGTGAAATAAATGGTAATATCTTTGGTCTACCATTCAATTATGAGTCTGCAAACCTGATTGTCTTTGGTGTGCCGTGGGAAGTCACCGTTTCCTATGGTGCGGGTACTGCTAATGGGCCACAAAAAATTCTGGATGCTTCAACACAACTAGATTTGTTCGATTTTGATCACCCTGATGGATGGAAACAGGGAATTTTTATGGTAGAAATTCCCCAGGAAATTTTGGAGAATAACAATTACTACCGTAACTTAGCAGCAAAAATTATCGAGCGACTAGAGCAAGGTAAACCGCTAACAGATACACCAGATTTAACACCTATACTGACAGAAATTAATCAAGCTGGTCAACAAGTAAATCAATGGTTGTTTGAACAGTGTCAGGAAGCAATTAATCATGGTAAAAGAGTCGCTGTGGTTGGAGGAGATCACAGTTCACCGCTAGGTTATTACCAAGCATTAGCAACTAAATACTCAAATTTTGGCATCTTACATATTGATGCACACGCAGATTTGAGAAATGCTTATGAAGGATTTGAGTTTTCTCATGCATCCATCATGTTCAATGCAATGAAGTTGCCGCAAGTTTCCAAGTTAGTGCAAGTAGGCTTGCGTGATATTTGTCATGATGAAGTGCAAATGATTGACCATTCCCACAGACGAATTATTGCTTATTACGACCCTATGATTAAACGAAAACTCTATTCTGGCAAGACTTGGATGGAGTTGTGCCGAGAAATTATCGGTCATTTACCTGAATACGTTCATATTAGCTTTGATGTCGATGGTCTAGATCCAAAATTATGTCCTAATACAGGTACTCCTGTTCCGGGTGGACTGGAATTAGAGCAAACTTTTTGTCTGTTTCGTGAATTAGTAAATAGTGGTAGAAAAATTATTGGTTTCGATGTCTGCGAAGTTGGTGATGCTGAGTGGGATGGCAATGTCGGTGCACGGATTGTTTATAAGTTGGCAAACTTGATGGATTTATCGCAGCAACGACCTACGGCTTGATTGCTTGAAATTTCAAGGCAAACTAGAAAAGGCGATCGCCGATCAACAAAGTGCAGTTTACCTTTACTACCTCAGTTTAGTATCGCGATCGCTGCAAGTTGAGTTGAAGTTACCCATGCTCAAGCCGTCGTCACTAAAATTGAATCTGTCGTTACTAATATCACAACTTTTGTTACCAACATTGCGACTTTCATAAACAACATCACGACTTTTGTTACCAACATCGTGACTTTCTCTATCAGCATCATGACTTTCGTTACCAACATTTAAGCTGTCATTAGTCATGTTGAAGCTGTCGTTACTAACGTTAAAGTTTTTGTGAAGCATTATTATCTTGAATCAAAATGCTATTGTTCGTGTGAACGTGCTTTAGGCGATCGCCCATAAACTTTGACTGATTTTGATGAAAATCCTTTTGCTCTGGTATCATTTTCTGTAATTTCCTGTTCGCTAGGAAATTAGTTGAATAAAAATCAAGTACTTTGACACTAAATGAGGAGTGAAATGGGACTTAGCGACGAACTCTTGAACCCGAACAAAAGAACTATGGTTGTGGATGACTGCTGCAATATGATAGAAGCACAGCTCGCTTCCAAGTCAGGCATAAGCGGTATAGCTCTGAAAACTGCCTTCGCCGCCCTGAAGGGGGTCAAGCCAGGATACATCCCCTATGTCGTCGATCTGCTCCTGCCAGAGTGCTTTACAGCACTTGATCCCATTTGGAGTGAAGGCGTGGACAAAGGCGACCCAGTTGGGCATCTGGTTGAGAGTCGCTCTCGTACAGCAGACGCACTGCTTAGCGTTACCGATGCAAAGGCCAAGAACGTAAAGCGCCAAATTGTGCGAGGAACGTATGAAAAGTTACGCAGTTCAGCCAAGCAACACGTGGAAGAGGCAGTGCCAGACTTTGCCAAGGTAATCGATAAACATACCAAGGCATAAACGAAAAAATCAGGATAACAGTTGGAGGTGCACTACCACCTACCACTGTTTGTAACCGTAGCCTAGGTTGACTAAGTAAAGCTGACGTTCGTGTTCATCTGCTGTTATAAGCTTTCACTGATTTCAATCAAGTGTCATTTCTAACTTTGATTTATACTTGCGATTATGATCTTGTGCAAAAGGCATGAGGGTCTAACTTGAAAATAGGGAACTCTTAACAGAGAACGCTTAACAGGGAAGAGAGATTTTCATCTTTTGCTGTGTGCTCCGGTGCATGGGAGTCTTGTACTCTTCTTTATAAGAGCTAGAGGCTCTGTCGTTACTAGGTTGAACCTGATAACGAGGGTTTGGAGGGTAAGAATTTGGATTGAACTTTCATTTACAATTTAACGTCTGATATCCAAATTCTATTAAATGTGATGACGGCTCCATCATATCCCCGTTGGCTTCACCTTTGTTTGCTGTTGGTTTGGCTGCTCATCGGCATCGGCTTACGCTTAACCAACCTAACAGCAAAATCCCCTTGGACAGATGAATTTTCTACCTTGGTGTTCAGCCTGGGAAATAGTTTTTTGCCAGTACCGTTAGATCAACCTATAACAATTGATGTTTTATTGCAGCCACTGCAACTGCAACCCGCCACAACAATTAAAGACGTATTGGCACATTTATTTAGTGAAAGCAATCATCCGCCTCTATACTTTGCGCTAACTCACCTGTGGCTCAAACTGTTTCCCACACAAGCTGATATGGTTTCTTTGTGGGGAGCGCGATCGCTTGCTGCTATTTTTGGGGCAGTATCTATTCCTGCTATTTATGGTTTGAGCTGGCTTGCTTTTCGTTCCCGCTTGGTGAGCCATCTAGCTGCCGCAATGATGGCAATTTCACCTTATGGCATCTTTTTGGCACAAGAAGCCCGTCATTATACTTTAGCTATCTTGTGGGTAATTGCTTCCTTCGCTTGCCTGGTAGTTACCGCACGCCACATCCAAAAGCACACCCAGTTACCCATTTGGTTAGTATTTTCTTGGGTAGGAATTAATGCTTTAGGTATTGCAACTCATTACTTCTTCGCGCTTACTCTCTGCACTGAAGCCGTTGTTTTGATTTTTCTGGCTTGGCAACAATGGAAACAAGGGAACAAAGGGACAAGGATTAAGGGGCAAGGGGCAATAGAAGAAGTTCCCAAAATACCCAATCCCCAATCTCCAATCCCCAATGCCCCTCCTTGGCGACGTATCTACGCGGTCGCTGTTGGCACTTTTATAGCAAGTATAATTTGGCTACCAGTATTTTTACATAACACGCATGGCAATAAGTTAACAGATTGGATTCAGGGCGATCGCATCGGTCTTGCTTGGATCAGCCCAATTTTCCAAGCGATCGCAGCGTGGATTACGATGATTTCTTTGCTACCAGTTGAATCGCCACAGTTATTGGTGGTGATTATTTCTGGTTTGGTGATGATAATTTTCTTTATTTGGGCAATACCAATTCTGGTTCATGGCTTGAAAATACTGTTTGTGCAATCACAAACTCGTTTAATAACGCAAGTGTTTGTTAGTATAATTTTGGCGGCGATCGCTTTATTCTTCTGTTTCACTTACTTTTTTGGTATTGACTTAACACGAGGCGCTCGTTATAACTTTGTATACTTTCCCGCTGTCATAGTTTTAGTGGGAGCAAGTCTGGCAATTTGTTGGAACACGCCCCTCAAGAAGAAGGGGGGAGTAAGAGAGTGGGGAAAGGGGACATGGAGAGTAAATGGAAAAATGGTTGTAGCAATTATCTGGGTAATGGGATTGGCTAGTGCTATTACTGTTGTTTGCAATCTGGGTTATCAAAAATACTACCGTCCAGACCTATTTATACAACTTATTCAAAAAACATCCCAAGTACCAGCCCTGATTGCTACCACCCAAAAAACTCACGTACAAATTGGCGAAATGATGGGCGTAGCTAGAGAATTCAAACTTCAAAATTCTCTCTCTTCCACTTCCTCCATTCTCCCCCTCTTCTTTCTGGCTCATCAAGATCAAGATCCCAATACTTCCACTACAGCCCTCCAAAGCACCTTAAAGTTACTGCCACGTCCTTTTGACTTATGGCTGGTAAACTTTTATGCACCTGAACCAGAAGCAATCAAAAACTGTATTGCTGAAACTCGATCTTTACCAGCAGTAAATGGTTATGAATATAAAATTTATCACTGTAATTCATAAACTTCTTGCAAAAACGCAGATATATTGGTGATTGGTGATTGGTGATTGGTGATTGGGCAAAAACAAGTCAAAAGCATGCCCAAGGGGCGCAGCGAAGGGTTAAAAGCTAAAAGTAAAAAGAAAGAATTTTTTCTTTTACCTTTTTAACGTGAGTTCGACGGGTTGATTTAGGCACAAAAAAGGCTGAGACTGTCATATAAGCAAAAATAAACAAGGTGTCTCAGCAATGTCCACTATTGTATCTCGCCTCGATATAACCCAGAT
>NZ_JACAEU010000151.1:0-55005 GCF_013388695.1 Fischerella sp. | reverse complement strand
GGAAGTCATCTCACTTATCTTGCTCTGATGTCAAGTACGTTTTTTACACCGCTGATTATTCTTGTCTTGTTTAATTTGTCAAGCTATTTTTATACTAAATTAGATGAGCTTACCCTGACCCCAGATCTAGAGCAGCAGGAAGCCAAGCAAAAGCAAAAGCTGAGTACCTCAAGGAAAATGCTCAGCGGAACATTGAGCAAAAGGGCGTTGAAAGCCCAGGGCAATATGTTGAAAATTATCGCCAAGGTACACCCCTGCCTGAAAGAGTGAAGAATCTTGGTGAAGATATCGGCAGTTCAGCTAAAGAGTTGACTGAAGGTGTAACCAAGGGAACTCAGCGAGGAATTGAAAATATCAAGGGAAATACTCAGGATGCTGCTAGAGATGTGACAAAAGGCACGCAGCGATCTGCTGAGGATGCAAAAATCAATGTTCAGCGCACTGCTGAAGATGCAGCAAATGCAGTGAATAGAACATTCGACAGATAGGTTAACTGAAGTAGTTAATAGTCAATGGTCAATAGTCAATAGTTAAAAGATTAGTGAACTAATGACTATAAAAAATAGACTATTGACTATTTTTTATTTTGTAAATACCAATTGTGTAGTGCTAGCCGCTGAATTTCACGCCAGGGAATATTATGCTTTCGGGCTAATTCTGCACAATCTTCGTATTCTGGCTGGACGTTATTTATAACTCTGTTATTTGCTTGTCCAGTCCATGCTACTTTAACATTTACCATTCCATATTCTGTTTCTATTTGTTGAATTTCTCGCTGTAGAATAGCACGCTGCTGCTGAAAGCGTCGAATACCTAAAGTAGTGGTTTCGCGGAATAAAACAGTTTCACAACTAAGTAAATTTTTTGGATGACAAATCACAGTTAGCAAAATGCCTGGACGGGACTTTTTCATGCCTATGGATTGGGTAAAGACATCCACCGCACCAGCAGCAAATAATGTTTCAAATAGATAACCGAACGCTTGTGGACTTAGGTCATCTATTTGAGTTTCCAGTACCGATATAGTTTCTAAAGTTGGACTGCTTGCGGATGAGTTGTCTGTGAATTCATTAGGCATTGCTTCACCCAGCCACAAGCGTAGGATGTTGGGAATCGGTAAATTCAGAGAACCTGCTCCCAGTCCTATTTGTATAATGCTCATGGGAGGTGGTGAACCAAAATCCTTAGCAAGAGTCGTAGCGATCGCAGCTCCTGTAGGTGTTACTAATTCTCGTTCAATGCCGTTACTATAAACTGGACAGCCGCGCATTTCCCATAACTTCAATACTGCTGGTACTGGTACGGCCATCTGGCCGTGGGCAGCCCGCACTGTTCCCCCACCAGTCGGAAATGCTGAACAATAAAGTTGGGGTAGTCCTTGTTCGTTACTCTCAAGACCTAACCAATCTAACCCCAAACAAGTGCCAACAATATCCACAATCGCATCCACTGCACCCACTTCATGAAAGTGAACTTTTTCTGGCGCAATGCCATGTACTGCCCCTTCCGCGATCGCTAACTGTCGGAATACTGCTAAACTCCAAGCTTCTGCCCTTGCAGGCAACTCAGCTTTGAGTATCATCTGTTCGATTTCTGGCAAATGGCGATGGTGATGAGTATGTTCATGGTTGTGATGATTGTGTAATAACTCTACATGTACTTTCGTTGCCTGCTGACCATTGCGCTGAACAAGTTCTGCCCATAATTTATACTCATGTTCAATTCCTAAGTTATTAAGTTTTTCTATTAAATACTCTAAGGGAACACCTAAACTTACCAATGCTCCCAAGCACATATCACCGGAAATACCCGTTGGACATTGAAGATAAGCAAGTTTAATCATAATATTTGTTAGTAGTTAGTAGTTAGTAGTTGGTAGTTAGTAGTTAGTAATTGGCAATTGGTCATTATTATTTTCTTTCCCATTACCCATTAGCTCTTCCCCACTAACCACTATCCACTATCTACTATCCACACCAAATCTATGGCAAAAATTTTCTCAGTCCATCCTGATAATCCCCAAATCCGCCGTATAGATGAAATACAAACGGCGCTCTCTAATGGCGCGGTTATGCTTTATCCAACTGATACAGTCTATGCGATTGGTTGTGATATAAATGCTAAGTCGGCGGTAGAACGAGTGCGTAAAATCAAGCAGCTAGCAAATGATAAACCACTGACATTTTTGTGTCCATCGCTTTCCAATGTGGCGACTTATGCTATTGTGAGCGATACTGCCTACCGGATTATGAAGCACCTGATTCCGGGGCCATACACTTTTTTGTTACCTGCTACTAAGTTAGTTCCGCGTCTAGTGCAAAATCCCAAACGAAAAACTACTGGGATTAGAGTTCCCAATCATCAGGTATGCTTGGCGTTGTTGACAGCATTAGGAAACCCAATTATTTCAACTTCGGCACATTTACCACCAGACGAGACAGGTAATGGAACCTTGGGAGTGGAACCAGAACCGATTTTGTCACGAGTAGATTTATTTGACCGTTTAGAAGACTTGGTAGATGTAATTGTAGACACTGGCGAGGAACCAAGCTATGAAGTTTCTACGATTTTGGACTTAACAGCGGAGGAACCAGTAATGATACGGCAAGGTTTAGGTTGGGAAAGAGCAGCAGCATGGGTATAAAAAGCTAACTTCACAAGCTCATTCTTGAGTTTCGGAAATTAGAGATAAAAAAACTCCACTTTTGTAATTGTCATACTGATAAAGCGCAATGCATTTATAACTGGGATAGGGAAAAATCTTGGCATAGTAAGGCTTTTATTTGTTTTAAGTAGATAGTGAATATTCATGCGTCAGCCATTGTTAAGTTGCTTATAGAAAAACCGACACATTACCCGATCTGGAACTCGCAAAAATTTCTTACATTCTTAAATGTGAGCGGTGCTTGCGGCAACTCTTGAAAGATGAAAATCAAGAGATTGCCCTGGCATCTTTTGTTATGTCGTTACGGTGCAATACCACTCCCAAAAATATCATGAAAGCCAAGTTTGTCAATGTACCTTCCCCTAGATCCACTGTTGATCCCCATACCGATGCCTTAAGCAAATTTCTATGTAAAGAACTGCAACCACAGGTGAAAGCTGCACCCAGTTGCGTACAAGCTGTAGCAATGCGCATCGCCAAAGAAGTAGAGCGGATTTGCGATAAGAGCCATCGCATCCAAAATTCCGGGCAAATCAAGTCCTGGCAAGTTTCCCTAGCGCGTCATCGCCTGCAAAAATGTTTGAGTTACTATCAACTTGGTTCTAAACAAGGACGCGTAGAATTACATAGCAGCTTAGGTGCTATGGTTTATCGCCATGTTGCTGTATCAGGAATTGAGTTAGGATTTCAAGCTCGCTACAACTTAATTGAAGATTTTTTACAAGCATTTTATATCGAAGCTATTAAGGCTTTCCGGCGCGAAAATGAATTGCCAGAAGATTACACCCCGCGTACTCATTTGCAACTTGCAGAATACATGGCGTTTACAGAACAGTATGCGAAGCGCCGTATTAATTTACCAGGTGGTGCTAATCAGCAGTTGATTATACTGCGTGCTCAAGGTTTTGCTCGTCGTCTGCCCCAAGAAACCAGTGTAGACTTTGAAATGGCGGTGGAAAATGCTAAGACTGAAGAAGCCGAATCTTACCAGCGTCACTCAGCAGTACAGCAATTGCGATCGCAAATGATATCCCAACCAGGTTTCGATCCGGCTGAAGATAGTGAGCGCGATCGCGTCATCTCGGAACTGGTAAAATATTTTGAATCTCAAGGTCAACACGATTGTGTAGATTACCTGGCCTTAAAACTCCAAGACCTCTCAGCACCAGAAATTGACCAAATTCTCGGTTTAACCAGTCGCCAACGGGATTATCTCCAACAGCGTTTTAAGTACCATGTGGAAAAGTTTGCTCGTACCCACCACTGGCAATTGGTACATCAATGGTTGGGCGTCGGTATAGAACAAAAGTTGGGGTTGTCTTCCCAGCAGTGGGAACGCTTTTTAGGTCAGCTTTCCGAACAGCAACGGCAAATTTTACAACTCAAAGCTGCACAACAGACCGATCAAGCGATCGCCAAGGTTCTCAAATGCACTCCCAAGCAGTTACAAAAGCGTTGGACTCAACTATTGGAACTTGCCTGGGCTATCCGTAATGGTAATACTGAAGTCCAAACAAGCTAAAGCCTATATTAGTTTCATCTTCCATAATCTCATATCAACTAATCTTCCTAGGCTTCATCCATTGACTGTAAATGCTGATTATTAATAGCTTACTTACTCAATATCCAAGCCAATACTTTTTATCTTCCCTATCTTCCCCCGTTTGTGGGGGAAGATAGGGAAGAAGCCAAATCTAGTATTTCTCAAATTTTGCAGTCAAAAGTGGATTTTTATTTATTTAAAAAACCAGTTAATCTAATATAAATTAGCTATAGTCGGGAAAATAGAAAAGGGTAAAGGATGAAGGGCAAAATTATCACTGCTTGTGGCATAATTTAGTACATCCGCAAAATCTACCTGCTGAATTTCAGACGCAGAAAGGGCAAAAAATGATTCACCCCTACAATTGCCTAAATTGCATTACAATTCAAATTAATCGGGCAGTTAACAACAAACGTAAAGTCGAAAACAAAACAATTTAAGATCAAGATGTTTGACGGATTTTGGGATAATGTTTTTCGTTACTTCCGCTACTTTATTACTACCCTGTTAGGCGTGTTGTTAAACGCGTTTGCACCATTGGCACCGTTGCTGAAACGCCCAGTTACGTTGATTGCCCTCTTGGGCTTGTTCGTTGGCGGAATGGTCTTTATTACTCTGACCCTGCGGGCAATGCTGGGTTTGAGTACAATTTAGGGTTCAATCCATACACTAGGGTGTGCCCCCAAGCAACTGCCAACAACTAAGAAAAAATAGCAGAAAGTTTGAAGTCGCCCTCTAGAAATCTACGCACTTGCTGATTAAAAAACAAGTGCCGTGGTATAATCTTATCTTCCTAAACGCTTGAAGTTGAAGGAAGTCAAGATATATGTACTCCAGAACATAAAGATAGATAGTTTTAGAAGGAACAACCTTCTTCAGCACGGCTTAGGTGTTCTTAACGGACTGCGACAATCAAGAAAAGCTTTTTTGGGAAACCAAGCAACCCAGGTACACTAGATTTGGATACTGGGTACTGGAGATAAGGGAAGAATATAACCTAGTCCCTAGCCCCCAGTCCCTAGTACCTCATCCCTCTCAGTCTCAACAACTCCACGGTTAAAAACCGTAACTGTCTTAAAGTAGTACAACCTCTGTAAGGAGGAATGATTTTTATGGCTACAAATCGCCGCGTTTCCCGCGTTGCTGAATTGATTAAACGGGAAGTTAGCCAAATGTTGCTCAATGGCATCAAGGATGACCGTGTAGGCACAGGAATGGTAAGCGTTACTGATGTTGATGTTTCTGGCGATTTGCAACACGCCAAAATTTATGTGTCAATTTATGGCACAGAAGAAGCCAAAGCAGAAACAATGGCAGGCTTAAAGTCAGCGACGGGTTATGTCCGTAGCGAACTAGGTGCGCGGGTGCGTCTACGTCGCACACCAGAGGTCGTATTTATTGAAGACCGTTCTATAGAACGCGGTAGTAAGGTGCTATCGCTACTGGATCGAATTAAACAAGAGCGTAAGCCAGAGGATTTCCTATAGGATGAATACGACAGCAAAGAGGAAAATGGCTAATTTGCTAGATTCAGTAACTTAAACAACAATTTCTTCTCAGAAATTGGCCACTCATTTGACAGACGCGATGTGAGCGCCTCTGTTTAAATGTGCCTAATATCTTCTTGGTTGATATTTGATGGCAGCCCTGTCAAGATGGGTAAAAACCAACCCAAATCTCAGCAAACAAGCCTATTTTCTTCTTTGTGTCTTGGTGTCTTGGTGTTTCACAAATGATTTTTCACCACAAAGACACCAAGACACCAAGAAAAACTCATTTCAAGACTTACGCCTTGATAGGGCTGGTATTTGATAGTTACTAGAGCAAAGCGTATCCTGCGTAAAATTGTCCTGTAAGCAAGACAGAAAACAGAGGGTATGCTGATATTTTTTATACATTAATGCAAGAATGCATTTATTGGGTAATCATGAGAAAAACTTATGAATCAAACAAAAATTAACAATCAATGGAAAACTAGTTTACATAACTTAATGCTAAGTTAGATACGGCTATGAAGTTATCTATTTAGACACAAAATATCATCAATTATACTGTAAATAAAGATGAGATATACGACTCAAATCTGTCATTTTCAAACTCTCAACACTATTTATCTAGAGGTACATCTGCATTACCTAAAATTCCCGATCCTATATTGCTACAATCGTTTCTCCGAGAATATTTATTTCACAACAGTGTTATACTTCAGCAAATGCTGAAAGTTTATTTAAGAAATTATTAACAAAGAAAGTTCTATAAGCTTGAGTAGTGTATTGTTGCCTTTATGACTTGCAGCAGTTTATACCCATGCTTCCACCACATTTTCTTTGAGTGTTTTCCTATAGATAGATGCAAAAGTTCGATAGTAATTTACGTGCATTTTTGATCGTGTAAATCATTTCTCTGCTGAAATCTAGGAAATACCAAGGTTTGAGACCAGACCAAGAGAAGTTACACGACAATCTAGTCTTCTTGTTTGAAGGTCTAAAGACAAAATATCAGATTTTGTTGACAAACTTAACATTTATTTACATAATTTGAGGATGTGTAGCGTCAAAATGAAAATAGTTCCGTATACCAAATTACAAAATCCCGGCTATAGACCTACTCGTTGCTATGTTGGTTCCTAATCTGTTTTGGGAACACTACTTACGTGTAAAATTGTGAGTAAAGACCATGAGTGTGAATACGGTGCCTTCTATCAGCTACTACTCTTTGGACGTGATTCAAGACGAAGCGCGGCGACTAGTACAAAAGGGAGTGGTTAGCAGACAGCAACCAATATATACTCTCTGTCAATATATACCAGCACGAGAGTGGGTATGTGTTGAATGTGAATTGGAAAAGTGTGACTTTTTGTTGCGCGATCGCATTGGTGATTTGATTGGTCGAGAAGAATGGGAAAACGACTAATGAATTGACGATTTTAGATTTTAGATTGGGAGTATATATTTTTTGGATGTATGGATTGAACAGTAAAAAATTCAACGCCCAATCTTCAACAACGATCTCTGCTTTTCATAAATCTTTCCCGATCTGAAATCTCGAACCATGCATCTACCCTTAATACAGAAATACAAACTCTGTTTTCTGCTGTTCTTCGGGTTAACGCGCACATTTTAGCCTCTTATCTGTCTTTTTTTAAGAGCGGTTGTTGCACAGGGGCTAAAACTCTTTAACTAAGGTTTTTGGCTATGCCGGAGTAGTTTAATTTTGGTAACTACTCCGGTAATTTTTTGGTATGGTTAGTTGTTTGTTGTTTGTTGTTTGGAATCAGTTACCGAAACCTACCAATCAACCACCAACCAACTACTGGTTCATGTCATTAGTTCTGAGGGGTTTGTAGTGAGTGCTGTCTTCGCTCAATTTCAAGGTGCTCAAGCCCTGACTACAAACTGTTACAACTTATCAAAATTAATGACATAGACCACTACCAACAACCAACTACCAACAACCAACCACCAACAACCTACATTATCCTACTTGCTCTAAATACAGATTGACATCTTCTATCACACGAGTGAGTTCAGCTTCTGTAGTCAAGCGAATATTAACGTCACGGACAGTAAGCAGAATTTTTGCTGCAAAGGGGGTAGGCCAGATATTAGGATTGCAAAAAATCTCTAAAAATACTTCCCCGGTGTAACGATATTCCGTAGGACGTTGGGGACTGGCTTTACCAGCGCTAGGAGTAGTTTTAGCAGCGACAGCCTTGAGGCTACTCATCAATTGATCCAGCGCTACTTTTAATTCCTGTGCTGCTTGGGGTGAAAAGCTAAAGGAGACAGAACCCTCAACCAGGTTTAGTGTCAGGTTATTTGCGGACATGAGCTATTTGTTAGAACATTTTGGTACAAATACCATTTTCATCGCATGGGTAACATCAAGATCCGCTTCTTTTATTGATAGTAATAATTCAGAAAGCTTTCATCCAAGAATATGGTAATTCACATCTGTCTTGAAAGTTGGGCATGGGGCATGGGGCATTGGGCATTGGAAGAGAAATTTTCATCCTTTGCTATGCGTCCCGGTGCATGGGAGTCTTGCACTCTACTCTACGAGAAGACGCTTATGCGTCTACGGGTACTCTGCGAGAAGCCAAATTTATCTCGTTACCAGGTTGAACCTGGCAACGAGGGTGGTGTGAACTTACTGATGACATGAACCACATAGACAGAGATTTTAAAGTTATGAAAACGTAATGAAAAAATCTTAACGACAAACGCTAATCAATATATTTGCTTTAGTTAATGTGTAGCTTATTTATATTAGATTTACGGCCGCTACTAATTAAAAAATATTTCAATAACATAGACTCAAAATTTGAGATTATAGCAAAATGGAATCTCTACGCTGTCAGAGTTTTATACATTTGATTGATGTGTTTAGTTCTACACTGAGAAGTCATAGAACATATTATTTAAAAATACTCTATGACTTTAGATAACCGAGCTACAGTTAGAAAAGTTTTAATTATTACTTTACTGCTAAATATATTCGTGATGCTATTAAAAGCATTTGTAGGCAAGTTAACAGGTTCTTTGAGCTTGCTAGCTGATGCATTACATAGTGTGACGGATAGTGCCAACAACATTTTAGGATTGATTGCCAGTCGATTTTCTTCGCCACAACCCGATCGCGAACATCCCTATGGACACCTGAAATTTGAAGCGGTAGGGGCTTTGGGAATTTCTGCCTTTTTAGGCATAGCCTGCTTTGAAATTCTCCAGGGTGCAATTGAGCGCATTCTCCAGGGTGGTGAACCTGTGAGAATATCAGCGCCGGAGTTGTGGTTACTACTGATTGTCTTAGGCGTGAATATTTTCGTAGCGTTTTATGAACGCCATGTGGGTGTAAAAGTGGGTAGCCCAATTTTGATTGCTGATGCCAAACACACGATGAGCGATATCTGGGTGACAATTTCTGTGATTGGTGGTTTGGTTGGCGTATGGTGGTTTGGTTATCAGTGGTTGGATGTGGTGTTAGCTTTTCCAGTAGCTGTGTTGGTATTTTGGAGTGGCTGGACAGTTTTAAAAGAAAACTTGCCTTGGCTTGTGGATCAAATGGCGATCGCACCAGAAGTCATTCACGCGATCGCTGTTTCTGTTCCTGGCGTTGTAAACTGCCATGAAATCGCCTCTCGTGGTCTGATCGGTCGCCAAGTCTTCATTGAGATGCATTTAATTGTAGACGCCCAAGATGTAGAAACTGCCCATCGTATCACCGAAGAGGTAGAAAGACGGTTGGAGGAACGCTTCAGTCCAGTCAGGATTTTAATTCACGTTGAGCCACCAGAGTATCAGTCTGAGAAAATTAGCTTTGAGTCCAGGTCAAGATAGCAAATCAGTCTTGCGTTAGTTCGCTATCGGCATAGGCAGTTAATGCTATGGCCGGCACATCTCCTCCGCTTTCTGCTGTCAAAGCACGCACCTTAGCGATCAAACTATAGCCATCTTCAATGGGCATAGCAATATCACAAACTAAGACATCGGGTTGTAAATGTGGTATCACTTCTAAAGCTTTTGCGGCTGATGCAACTGTCGTCACACTAGCTCCATCTGCTTCCAATACGGTAGAAATATAAAAGCGGCTATCATCATCGTCGTCTACCACGAGAATTTTTAAGTTAGCAAGAGGGAGAGGAGGTTGTATGGTGTCTCCATCAATATTGGAAAAAAGAGAATGATCTTCCATTATTTTGTCCCTCGTTTTTCCTCTGTTTCTTTGGTTATTCTTGGGGTAGTTTTACTGCGTTAGCATACCCATGAACAGAAAAGCCAGCAAAGCAACACGCCCATTAGCAGGACTATCCAAAAAGTGAACACCAACAAAAATGACACAGCATTTACGGTTGATTTGACTAACTGTGACAAAGAGCCAATTCATATTCCTGGCTTTGTCCAACCACATGGAGTCCTTTTGGCAATTAAAGAGCCTGAATTAACTATCCTGCAAGTAAGCAATAACACATATAATTGTTTGGGTTTTCATCCGGAAGAATTACTGAATCAACCATTGAGAAAATTACTAGAATCAGAGCAAATCGATTTTTTGAATGATTGTTTAACTCAGGAAGACATACAAATTGTCAATCCCCTAGAATTTACTATAAAAACTTTTCAAAAACCTATTATTTTTGATGGTATAATTCATCGCTCCAATGGAGTTGTAATTCTAGAGTTAGAACCAGCAATTTTAGAAAAGAATAATAATTATTTTCGGTTCTATCATTTAGTCAAACTAGCTATTGGAAAACTGCAATCAGCAAAGACTGTTACTGAAATTGGTCAAATTATTGTCACAGAAGTGAGGAGAATAACCGGATTTGATAGAGTGATGTTTTATAGATTTGATCGTGATTGGAATGGTATAGTTATTGCGGAAGATAAACAAGAACATCTCCCTTCCTATTTAGACTTACACTACCCTGCTTCGGATATTCCCACACCAGCTAGAAAACTCTACAGCCAAAACTGGCTGCGGTTAATCCCAGATGCTGATTACCAAGCTGCTGCTATTGTCCCTACTAACAATTCATTAACTGATGAACCTTTAGATTTAAGTGGATCTGTGTTGCGGAGTGTCTCACCTTGTCACATTGAGTATTTGCACAACATGGGTGTAAAAGCATCAATGTCGATTTCAATAATTAAAAATAACAAATTATGGGGACTGATTGCCTGCCATCATCAAACACCCAAATATGTACCTTATGAAATTCGTAATGCCTGTGAATTTTTGGGACAAGTAACTTCTTTAGAAATAGCTACAAAAGAAGATAATGAAGACTCGGAATCCAAAATTGAAATAAAATCTGTTTTGGCAAAATTAGTAGAATATATGTCGGCGGAGAAAAGTTTTATTGATGGACTAATCAATAAGCAGCCGAATATACTCTATCTCGTCAATGCTCAAGGTGCGGCAATCTGTTTTAATAAGGAATTATATTTGCTCGGTAATACTCCTGAAAAACAAGATATTCAAAATTTGCTGTTATGGATTCACAACAATATAGATGAGGATATTTTTTACACTGACTCGTTATCGCAAGTATATCCGGAGGCAGAAAAATTTAAGGATGTTGCTAGCGGTTTGATAGCACTTTCTATCTCTAAAACTCAGAACAAGTATGTTTTGTGGTTTCGCCCAGAGGAGGTGCAAACTGTCAATTGGGGAGGGAATCCAAATCAACCTGTAGAAGTTAGTGAAAATGGTGGTTTGCACCTATCTCCTCGGAAGTCATTTGAGTTATGGAAAGAAATAGTTAGGCTAAAGTCTCTTCCTTGGAAATCCTACGAGGTAAATGCGGCAGCGGAGTTGCGAGGCGCAATTATTACAGTAGTGCTGCGGAAAGTTGATGAATTAGCAAAGCTCAACACGGAACTAGAACGTAGTAATAAAGAATTGGATGCTTTTGCTTATATTGCTTCCCACGATTTGAAAGAACCGTTGCGCGGTATTCATAATTACTCGAATTTTTTAATTGAAGACTACAGTGAAAACCTAGATGAAGAAGGTAAAGACAAGCTGAGAACTTTGATTCGCCTTACCCAGCGGATGGAAGATTTAATTGATTCACTACTACAGTTTTCACGGTTGGGAAGGGTGGATATGTCGATGCAACCGACCGATCTCAATGCTGTTGTGCATCGCATATTAGATTTATTGAGCGCTCGCATTGAAGAAACTGGAGTAGAAATTCGCATACCTAGACAATTGCCAATTGTATATTGCGATCGCATTCAGGTGGGTGAAGTTTTTAGTAATTTAATATCCAATGCCATTAAGTACAACGACAAAACCGAAAAATGGATTGAAATTGGCTATATCGAAGCCTCAGATCCAGTCATATTTTACGTGCGCGATAATGGCATTGGTATTCGAGAAAAACACTTTGACGTTATTTTCCGCATCTTCAAACGATTACACGGGCCAAGCAAATATGGTGGTGGTACAGGTGCGGGACTGACAATTACCAAAAAAATTGTGGAACGACATGACGGTAAAATCTGGGTAGAGTCTGACTACGGTGAAGGTAGTACATTTTATTTCACTTTGCAGAAAGATAACTAAAGCTTGAAGTCCGAATTGTGATGAAAATTAAATAATAAATTTTTTATCCTTCTGCCTTCTTCCCTCTTGCTTGTGGAACTATGATTGGCAACAGTGCTCAACCAATACTCGTAATTGAAGATAGCGACGAAGATTTTGAAGCCCTGCGACGAGTGATGTATCGTCAACAAGTGCTAAATCCTATCTTTCGCTGTACTGATGGCGATGAAGCGCTAGACTATCTCTACCACACCGGAGCCTATAGCGATCCTCAAACTTCTCCTCACCCCTCACTGATTTTACTCGACCTGAACCTACCAGGAACTGATGGACGAGAATTATTACAACAAGTCAAGCAAGATGAAAAGCTAAAGAATATTCCCGTTATAGTATTTACCACCTCTGCTAATCCAAGAGATATTGAAATATGTTATCGAAATAGTGTTGCTAGTTATATTCTCAAACCTATCGATATCAACAGATTAAAACAAACACTTCAAAGCTTCCTTACTTATTGGTTGGATATTGTGGTTCTTCCTGATACCGTCGGCAGGTAGTCATGGCGCAACAACAGCAAACTATTTTAATCATCGATGATTGTCCGGAAGACCGCCAAGTCTATCGCCGCTACATCCTGCAAAATCAACAACATCACTACGCGATCTTGGAAGAGGAAACAGGAGAAAGTGCCTTGGAATTATGTCGGCAATTTCATCCCGATTGTATCTTATTAGACTTTCTTTTGCCAGATATGGACGGGTTAGAATTTCTGGCAGAATTTAAACAGCAGATTAACAGAACTATGCCAGCTGTAATTATGTTAACAGGGCATGGTAATGAAGCGGTTGCCGTGCAGGCTATGAAAAGCGGCGTTCAAGACTATTTGGTTAAGGGAGATATTACAGCGGAACACCTGCGCTTTACCATCCAGTCTGCGATTGAACATGTCCGGCTACATCAGCAACTACAACACAGTGAGGAACGTTTCCGTACCTCTGTAGAAAATATGCTCGACTGCTTCGGCATTTTTTCAGCGATTCGGGATGAAGCGGGGGAAATTATAGACTTTAGAGTAGATTATGTGAATGCCGCAGCTTGTGAAGCTAACCGCATGAGCAAGAAGGAGCAGTTAGGCAAAAGGCTGTGCGAAATTTTACCCGGACATCGAGAATACGGCTTGTTTGATCGTTATTGCCAAGTTGTCAAAACGGGTGAACCTTTTGTAAAAGAATCACTGACTTACACAGACTTTTACGGCAAACAGCAATTAACTAGAGCTTTTGATATCCGAGTTACCAAGCTGGGAGATGGCTTTGTAGCAGCTTGGCGAGATGTAACTAAGAAAAAGCAGATAGAAGAAGCTTTGCGGGAGAGCGAGGAACGCTACCGCTTTTTGTCGGAGGCAATACCACAACTCGTTTGGATTTGCACTGCAAACGGCGAATGCGAATATCTCAATCAACGATGGTATGAGTTTACCGGACAAACCGTTGAGCAGGCGATGGGGTTTGGTTGGTTAGAAGTTGTGCATCCAGACGATATCCAGCGAGTGATGCAGGTATGGGCACAGTCTTTGCATACAGGAGCACTTTACGAAGTTGAACTGCGCTATCGCTGTCATGACGGAACCTACCATTGGTACTTAGCCCGAGCCTTGCCTAAAAAGGATGAGCAAGGACGAATCGCGAAGTGGTTTGGTACAAGTACAGATATAAACGATCGCAAACAATTAGAAGCTGAGCGTTCTCGTCTTTTTCAGCTTGAGCAAGCTGCCCGTGCCGAAGCTGAAGCAGCAAATCGTGCCAAAGACGAGTTTGTAGCTATGGTATCGCACGATCTGCGCTCTCCTCTCAATGCTATTCTGGGCTGGACGAATCTGCTGCGAACTCGAAAACAGGATGAAGCTACAACTATCCGCGCTCTGCAAACTATCGAACGCAATGCTCTATCTCAAGCAAGACTCCTAGAAGACCTGCTGAATATGTCCCGCCTACTCCGGGGTAAACTGGAACTTCAACTATGCCATGTTCATCTCGCTACCATTATACAGGCGGCATTAGAAACAGCTTATCCTTGTGCGAATGCCAAAAACATTCTTTTAAAGTCGATTCTGGATGACTCAGTTCCAGCATCTATCGGCGATCCAAACCGCTTGCACCAAGTTTTAGGAAATCTACTTTCTAACGCTATTAAGTTTACTCCCGAGGGAGGACTGGTGGAGGTGCGTTTATCAGCACATGGGGCAAGGGGCATGGGGCAAGGGATAATGGAAATTTCCAATGCCCAATTCCCTATTCCCTATGCCCAAATCACAGTGTCTGACACAGGAGTTGGTATTAGCCCTGATTTTTTGCCCTATGTTTTCGAGCGTTACCGTCAGGCTGACTCTAATAAACAAGGTGGTTTAGGACTAGGTTTAGCGATCGCCCGTCATATAGTAGAACTGCATGGCGGAATTATTCAAGCAGCTAGTGATGGTGAAGGCAAAGGAGCTACTTTCACCATTTTGTTGCCATTAAGATGATAGTGGTTAGTAATTAGTAGTTAGTGGTTAGTAGTTAGTGGTTAGTAGTTAGTGGTTAGTAGTTAGTGGTTAGTAGTTAGTAGTTAGTAGTTGGTCATTGGTCATTGTTATTTTATTTCCCATTATCCATTCCCTCTTTTCCCACTATCCACTATCCACTTATCCACTAACTCTATTCCCACTCTATAGTTCCAGGCGGCTTGGAAGTAATATCGTAAACTACCCGGTTAACTCCTTTCACTTCATTGACGATCCGGTTAGAAATCACTTCGAGTACATCATAAGGCAGACGCGCCCAGTCAGCGGTCATGCCATCTTCACTGGTGACGATGCGTAAGACGATGGGGTAAGCGTAGGTACGCTGATCGCCCATTACACCCACGCTTTTGATTGGCAACAATACGGCAAAGGCTTGCCAGCATTGGTTGTACAAGCCCTGTTGATTAATTTCTTGCCGCACAATCAAATCAGCATCCCGCAAAATCTTTAACCGTTCGGCAGTGATTTCACCCAAAATGCGAATCGCCAAACCAGGCCCGGGGAAGGGATGGCGCTGTACGATTTCTTCTGGCAAGCCAATAGAACGTCCGACTTTGCGGACTTCATCCTTGAACAGTTTCCGTAGTGGTTCTACGAGTTTGAATCGCAAATCCTTGGGCAAACCACCGACATTGTGATGGCTCTTAATTTTCACCGCCACTCGTTCGCCTGTTTGCGGATCGACGTTGGTATCAGCAGACTCAATCACATCTGGATAGAGCGTGCCTTGTGCTAGGTAATCAAAGGGCCCTAACCGTTTTGATTCCTCCTCAAAAACCCTGATGAACTCGTGTCCAATTATACGACGTTTCTCTTCAGGATCGGTAATACCACTGAGAGCATTCAGGAAGCGATCGCGAGCGTTAACGTACTCTACAGGAATATGAAACTGCTCTTGGAATACTTTCAGCAATCGCTCTGGCTCATACTTTCGCATAAAGCCTTGGTCAATAAATACACAAGTAAGTTGATCGCCGATGGCTTTATGCAGCAAAAAGGCTAGGGTAGAAGAATCTACTCCTCCAGACAGTGCTAGCAGTACCCGCTTATCGCCGACTTTGGCACGAATTTCGCGAATTGATTCTTCTACAAAAGCGGCAGTTGTCCAGGTGGGTTCGCACTCGCAGATATGGTAAACAAAATTACGGATTAATGGCAAACCACCAACAGAATGTACTACCTCTGGATGGAACTGGACACCATAAAGTTTGCGATTGTGATCGGCGATCGCAGCACAGGGAGTATTTTCTGTATGTGCCAACAATTCAAACCCTGGTGGCATTTTTGTGACTGAGTCGCCATGACTCATCCACATGGTTGTGCCATCTTCGACATTGGTAAATAAGTCTGTCGGATCATCTATATATAACGAAGCCTTGCCATACTCGCCTCGTTCAGCTCTTGCGACTTCCCCACCTAGTTGTTGCACCATCAGCTGCATACCATAGCAAACACCCAAAATGGGAATTCCCAAATGCCAAATTTGTGGGTCGCAATGGGGAGCACCCTGATCATAAACTGAACTAGGGCCACCAGAAAGGATAATTCCCTTGGGATTAAGCTTTCGTAACTGTTCGATTGTAGTACGGTAAGAGAGAACTTCCGAATAAACCTGAGTTTCTCGAATTCGGCGAGCAATCAGTTCGGAATACTGAGAACCAAAATCGAGAATAACAATCATTTGGCGATTAATTTGCCTCAAAGGTTCTACTGCTTGAGGCGCTTGTTGTGTTTGTGTTGGTAGGGTCACCGCTGTACTCATGATCGGGAGAGTGTGTGAATTTAAAAATAAAAATCGTTGCTCTATGGTCTAACTGATACCATTTGTGCGCTCAGGCTTGTAAGGTAAAGTAAATCCCACACAAACGCCAATAAAAAGGCATTTGTCTAGCCTATGTGTTTATAAATGGTATTAAAAAGAAAAAATTACCCTAGAGTGGTTACTAAAAAAAATATTTATTGGAGTTTGTCATGATTATTCATAATAAATTAACATAATTTTGCGATTAGCGAACAACCTGTTTTGCTCTTGACTAGAATTTGATGAACGCGCTTGAACAGAGAGTGGGGAGATGGGGAGATGGGGAGAGTGGAAGAGTGGGAGAGTGGAAGAGTGGGAGAGTGGGGGAGTGGAGGAGTAAGTAATAAATGACAACTAACTACTAACGACTAACCACTAACAAATGACCAATGACCAATGACTAATGACTATTGACTAAACTCCAACTTGGGCTAGTAAAACCTGCATATCTTCCCAAGTCAGTCCTTGTTGAATATAACGGGGTGCTTCTGGATTATAAGGACTCGCTACTCGGTCAATTTTGAGAAGTTTTGCCTCCTCTGGCAAGACAGGTACATCCGGATCGAAGCATGTAGGACGCATCAAAGAACTAGAGAAGCCTTTAAATATAGCTATTTGATCTTCCTCGCCAGCAATTGCCACTGTCACCAATAAAACTTCTTGGGGACGTTTGATGGTGTATTGTTCCAGTCTTTTACCTATAGAATTGTTCATTAAGAAAAATTATACAAAGAACCTGTAATGATTATGGATAGTGGATAGTGGGGGAAGAGGGAATGGGTAATGGGTAATAGGAAATAAAGTAACAATGACCAATGACCAACTACTAACTACTACCCACTAACCACTAACTACTAACTACTAACTATTACTGTGTAGCGGAACGCCCCTGCTTACCCAACTTAATCAAGACAAAATAGCTCAAGTAAAGCACGTAAATTACTAAACAAATTATACTGACAATGCCGAGAAAGCCAGCACTGGTATTGGGATGGAAAAATTCTTTGAATAGTAAAGGAGCCTCAAACCAAACACTACAATTAGGATTATTGCTAGGATTTGCAGAAAAAGCACAACCCAAAAAAGGTATAGAGGCAAGCGAACCTAAAATACAATAAATAGTTGTTGCCCATCGCCAAGAAGTAAAAGTCAGCTTTAATGGTCCGTTGGGTTGATACTCAATTTCATCGTTAAGATCCACCCAGAACCAAAGGGAGATGGGTATGAGGATACGACCCATAAACCCTGAAAGGAAACTCACCGGATACTGGGCAATCATTAAGTAAACAGTGATGGCCAATAGACTTGATACCCGCCAGTAAATAGTTAACAAGCGTTGCATTCCCTCAGCTTTTTGCACAAACGCCCAAATCAGCAAAATCAGAGGAATAATCACTGCAAATAATACTGCTAGCCGATAGTCCATCCAAACAAAAGGGCGAAACCAAACTTCCTTGTCCATAATCATTCCCAAAGCTGATAAATAACTTTACTTGACAGGATAAAACCCACAGAATGGGTATTTTTCATATAACAGCTAGCTAATAGCTTAACTAAAAAGTCAAGCTAAACGCTTGACACCAATACAGGATTTTAATTTTTTCCTGATTGTTTGCACGCTACAAGAAAAATATAAATATAAGAGATGTTACGATTTAACAAAAAACAAGCAGTTCCAAAGATCTTGAACTAACATCTTGCAATAGTTGCCAGAAATATCAGGGAGAATTTAGCAACTCACCCTGACTGGCTACATGCTTGTCACTCTCAAACTTACTAGAAGAAATTGTTAGTTTATTGTTCTTGATCGAATGAAGGAGAAAATTTCACTTGCTACCTTGTGTTACCGTATGATTACGATATAAATAAACAAAGAAGTGTGAAATTTCATGCTCGATCAAAGTGTGAAGGTGCAAGATATTGGTAAATAGATCTTTGTTACTTGCTTGTAAACGAAAAAGAAAACTTAACTGACTTGATTTTTAGTCGTCATAAACACGACATTCATCAGCTTCAGGGTTATCATCACAATATTTCTCGAAAGCAGTTTTGGGCTTAGCTTGCTTCTGATGGGAAGCTTCGGCTTGCAGTTCTTCTACTGCATCCCAAGCGGCAGCACATTCAGCAGAGTTGTCACCTGCTGTATCACAGACAGCACGAGCTTCTTCAACTTCTTGTTCGATTCTGTTTCGGATGTCGGTCATAGTTGTAATCTTGCTGTGTGTTGTTAATACTAGTATAGAAAAAGTACAAGAAAGGCAATTTTTGCACTATTCCTAATTATTCTAGCCATATTAGCTGCTAGTTTAGTATTTGTGATTCATACTTGATTATAAATACAGCAAATAGCAGCACAGCTCCTCTATTTAACTTTATCTTTTAATCTTTTGCAGACCATCAACTTGAGAATAGAGATTATACAATATTTTTATATGTATTTAATAGGGAATAGCAACCCTAGGTTTTTGCGATAAATGATAAAGGGCTGGCTTCACCTAGTCGTAGGATGCAATATTCTTGTTTTCCTGGATAAAAATTAAAAACACTACTAGCCGCATAAAAAAAGCGTAAGACTCATGGCAGATCAAATGCAATGGGCAAATGCCCTATCAACCCGTCCTTCTCTAGAAGCAGCTGTTGACGAAGTGGTACAACGAACTGCCTCTTCATTATCGGCACGTGCAGATCTGGGGCTGGTATTCATTTCGTCTGCTTTTACGAGTGAGTATTCCCGAGTGTTGCCTTTGTTGGCAGACAAGCTTTCAGTACCTGTGTTAATTGGCTGTAGTGGTGGCGGTGTAATTGGCACAATCGGCTGGGGACAAACCCAAGAATTAGAAGCAGAACCCGCCCTCAGTTTGACTTTAGCTCATCTGCCAGGAGTGAATATTAAAGCCTTTCATGTTGTTGCCGAAGAATTACCTGACTTAGATGGGCCACCGAATGCTTGGATTGATTTAATTGGTGTACCTCCCTCACCTACACCTCAATTCATTTTGTTGTCTGCTTCTTTTTCCTCTGGTATCAATGACTTGTTACAAGGGCTGGATTATGCTTATCCAGGATCGGTAACAGTGGGAGGTCAAGCAAGTAGTGGTGTTATGGGTGGTAAGATTGCCCTTTTCTATAACGATCGCCTGTACCAAGAAGGAACAGTTGGTGTTGCTTTGAGTGGCAATATTGTTTTAGAAACGATTGTCGCTCAAGGATGCCGACCAATTGGCAAACCATACCAGGTAACAAAAGGCGATCGCAATATTATTTTGGAATTGGATGAGCAAGTACCGCTGATTGTACTGCGAGATTTGATTGCTGAGCTTAGCGAAGAAGACCGAACCCTAGCACAGAATTCTCTGTTTGTCGGTTTGGCAATGGACGAATTTAAAGTTTGTTTGCAGCAGGGAGACTTTCTCATTCGCGATATTCTGGGAGTAGACCCAGCTGGAGGAGCGATCGCTATTGGCGATTACGTTCGTGCCGGACAACGCCTGCAATTCCACTTGCGCGATGCTGAAGCTTCTGCTGAGGACTTAGAATTCCTCCTAAAAATGTATCAAAAACAGCAAGCTATCGAACCCGCTGCTGTGGGTGCGTTAATGTTTTCCTGCCTAGGACGAGGTGCAGGACTTTACGGTCAACCAAATTTTGACTCACAGCTATTCCAGCGCTACCTCAATGATATTCCCCTAGGAGGCTTTTTCTGTGGCGGCGAAATCGGCCCTGTAGGTGGTAGTACTTTCCTACACGGTTACACTTCTGTGTTTGGAATTTGTCGGGCAGTAGAATCTAAATCTAGTTAGTGGATAGTGGATAGTGGTTAGTAGATAGTGGATAGTGGTATTTTTTTACTACTAACTACTAACTACTAACTACTAACTACTAACCAATACCCTAAAGCAACAACGTACTGTTATTATCAATGAACGTGGGTGTGCCACAAGTGGCGATCGCTCCGTATTTCTCAAAATAATGACTTACTTCTGGGGGAAAATGCGAGTAGTTAAACAGCGCATCTCCATTGGCAATGTTTGCCCAAAAATCCCGGAGAGTAGGAGCTAGTTCTTGTGCTTGCTCTAGTGGTAGGTTTAAAGGCGGTAGAGTAAGTAATTTCATTAAGAAAGGAAAACTGCGATCGCCCATCCATTTTCGCGAAGTATGTTGCAAGTTGGGGAAATTAGGTACTGACTCCACTCGATAGGATAACATTTGCAACCACTGTCTACCGTGGCTATCTTGGTGGAATTCTAAGACTCGATATGGATGAGGATAACTAACTAAAGAACCAGTGGTGATGTCATATACTCCCTGAGAGTACGCTACATCCTGAACGTGTAAATGCCCCGTAAATACCAGCCTCACACCGTAATGCCGTAGTAGATGCAATAATTCTGCTGCATTTTCTAACATGTAGCGATTTGCCATTGGATGGCGTGATTGATTGGGTAGATGCTCAACAACGTTGTGATGTATCATCACCAGTACCAATTCATCATCAGCTGTAGCTAGCACCTCTTCCAACCACCGCAGCTGTTTAGTATCCAAGCGTCCAATTTGCTCTGCTTGGTCATTAAAAAAGTTAGAATTCAGACCAATCAGTCTGACTCCTGGCAATACCTCACAAGTGTAATAGAATTGCTCTGGATTATGGTAGCCGAATTTACGATAATAATAAGGAAATTCTTCAAAAGCAATTGATTGCTCGTTAGCTTTGAGTACAGGAACATCATGATTGCCAGGAACGACGTAGACAGGAAAAGGTAATTGTGCTAGGCGTTTTTCCAACCAAGTATGATTTTCTGGTTCACCGTGTTGGGTTAAGTCTCCAGGTAACAAAAGAAAATCTAAATTCAGCTGTGTTAAATGTTCTAGTACAGTTTCAAACGCTGGAATACTGACTTCCACCAAATGAAAACGGTTAGGATGATTCCAGATTGTCTGGGGAAGCGCAATGTGCAAGTCGCTGACTATGGCAAAGCGAAAATTGGAAATCATTGAAGTAAGGACTTTCTTAAAAACAGTGTGTAAAAACTCTTTTGCAAAAGAGTATAACCTCTGCTTTGTAATTTTGCTTAGCAGCGATCGCGCTTAATATTTATATACATAATGAAGCTAACAATTAAAAGCTAGCGGGTAAAAATATCTAAAAATTTCGCATCACAAACCTAGCTATCCTGGCTTTTCGCTTGCTTCTCTTCAGAGAGTGCTTTTTGGATAGCTTGCCTACAAAATTCCGGGGCATCTTCTTTTTTACTTAGTTCCTCTTTCATTGATTTTGTAATACGTAAATTGATTTTTTCAGTCAATGGTTCGTCTCTATCAGTCTTAAGGGACTTCCAAATAAAAAAGTATCCAAAAATCTCTTGTGGAGGCAGGCGTCTCTCCTGCCACTTGATAAGGGCGCACTCCACAGTCCAGGATAATTTATTTCTTGGAAATCCCTAAATGGTTTTAAGTTTTCTGGGTTCCCTTTAGGATTAGGCATTAATGTTGTAAGTAGAAATTATTAGACTTGTGATGGTGAATCGTCAAATAGATGATCTGACGATTTTTTATAGTGACTCTAAACACATTAGAATTTGGAAGTATTGAATAGTAAGTATGCCTATCCGAGTCCGTCAACACGTTAACCCATTAGCACAAAAGTATCAAACACCCGTCAATCCCCTTGACTGGGCAAAAGTTTATGCTCAGCCAAATCAACCGCTACACCTCGATATTGGCTGTGCGAGAGGAAGGTTTGTGTTGAAGATGGCGCAGGTAGAACCTAACTGGAATTTTCTCGGTTTGGAAATTCGAGAACCGTTGGTAGACGAAGCCAATAGATTACGGGATGAATTGGGACTGACAAACCTGCACTATCTTTTTTGCAATGTGAATAACTCCTTGCGATCGCTTTTATCAACTCTCCCCACAGGAACTTTACAGCGCGTCACTATTCAGTTTCCCGATCCGTGGTTTAAAAATCGCCACGCCAAACGGCGGGTTGTACAACCGGAGTTAGTCGCTGAACTCGCAGATTATCTTGTGCCAGGGGGAATAGTATTTTTACAATCGGATGTGGAGTTTGTAGCGATGGAAATGTGCGATCGCTTTGCTTGTCATCCAGCTTTCCAAAGGCAAGGTTCAGGAGAATGGCTAGCAGAAAATCCCCTACCAGTACCTACAGAACGGGAAATAGCTACTCAAAACAAGGGTGAACCTGTTTATCGTGCTTTGTTTGAACGAGCTAGAAGTTAGAGCAGAAGTTGGACTAACATGTACTGCTTTGCAGTTGGTGTAGGTAGATGCCTCATCCACTGGAGTTTAGTGGGTCATGAACTGCAAGTTCATGACCCACTAAACTCCAGTCATCCATATAAAATCCTTGTGGGGTGGGTATCTTGCCCGCCCAATTTTTACACATTAAATGTACAACAGCTTACAAATCCAAAACTCCAGAACTCTAACTTTCACTTCAATAACCGCCAAATCTTCACAATATTCTCCGCACTGCCACCACTAGCAATAGTCTGTCCATCTGGACTAATAGCGACAGAATAAATATAACCAGAATCCTTCTTTAAAGTGCGAATTTCCTTCTCAGTTTTCAGATTCCACAATTTAATTGTGTTGTCACTACTACCACTAACAAGAGTAACTCCATCTAAACTTTTACTGTGGGCGGTGTTTGGTACAAAAGCAACGGAATTGACTTTATCAGTATGCGCTTTGAGGGTGAGAGTTACCTCTCCCGTTGCTAAATTCCACAACTTAATTGTTTTGTCCTTACTGCCACTAGCAAGGCTGTTACCATCAGGGCTGAAAGCTACGGAAATAACCAAATCCGCATGTCCCTTGAGAGTGCGAATAGCTTTTTCGGTCGCTAAACTCCATATTTTAATGGTCTTATCCCAACTACCACTAGCAACAGTTTGCCCGTCAGGACTAAAAGCTACAGAAGCAACTGACTGAGAATGCCCTTTGAAGGTGCAAATTTCCTTTCCTGTTTCCAGACTCCACAGTTTAACCGTATTGTCTAAACTGCCGCTAGCAAGGGTTTTGCCATCGGGACTGAAAGCAATGGAAGTCACTCCAGCAGCATGTCCCTTGAGAGTGCGAATTTCTTTGTTAGTAGCTAGATTCCATATTTTTATCGTTTTGTCTGCACCAGCAGAAGCAAGGGTTTGCCCATCAGGACTGAAAGCAAGACTCCAAACCCATTCGGAATGCCCCTTCAGAGTCAAGATTTCCTCTTTGGTTGCCACATTCCAGACTTTGATTGTTTTATCATCACTGCCAGTGGCAAGCTTTTGTCCATCAGGAGAGAAGGTGACAGAATTCACATCACTGGCATGTCCCTTCAAAGTGTTGGTTTGGTCGGAATTTTTGACAATTGTTTCTTTCGGTTGATTGGAATTAGAAGATTGAGTGATACCCTGCTGGCGAGACAGAAAAAACCAAACTCCTCCTAATCCGAAAATGACAATAGCAGCATTCAGCAATAGTCGATTTTTGAACCTTCTACCTGGTCTTAATAAAAATCCCGGCTGAGTTTCTGACGAGTTTGACAGTATGGTTTCAGGGACTGGTAATAGTGATGGCTGACGTGTCAAGTCTCTCATCACTTCATCAGCGGATTGATAGCGTTCTTGAATATTTACTTTCAGCAATTTTTCGATCACCATGCCCAACTCCATAGATAGGGAAAGCCCGCCCCTACTAGGAGTACTGAAATATTGCCACCAAGATTCCACCCAACCGTAGCCTTGTTTCATCCACAATTTCGAGGGGGAAACCCCAGTTAGCAGGTAAAAGCAAGTCGTCCCCAAACTGAATAAATCGCTAGCCGGGTAAGCCTCTCCATCCTGCATTTGCTCTATGGGAGTATACCCGTGTGAGCCGATAGTCGTTCCCATTTTCGCTTGTACTGTTGCTGTCAGCAGCTTTGAGGCTCCAAAATCAATCAGTACTAATCGCCCATCGCTTTGACGACGAATAATATTTTGAGGCTTAATGTCCCGGTGAATTACTCCACGCTCATGAATAAACTTGAGGACGGGCAGCAAATCCAATAACAGTTCGCGAATTTCCTTTTCGCTGAATCTTCCTCGCTGATGTAATTCTTTACGTAAATTCTGCCCATCAATAAACTGCTGCACCAAATATAAATAGTTGTCTTGCTCAAAATAAGCCAAGAGATGGGGAATTTGGGGATGTTCTCCTAACTCTTGCAGTCGCTGCGCTTCTTGTTCAAACAGCTGAACTGCTTTCTTTAAAGCCCCCGTTTCCTGGACTTTTGGTGCTAATTGCTTAACTACACACTTTTCATTTAGTTTATCTATATCCTCCGCTAGATAGGTGATACTAAATCCACCTTCTACAGAAAGTCTTTCGATAACGCGATAGTGACCTCTCAGCAGCGATATAAGTGGTGTTTTGCAATTTTCGCAATACAGGCTGCCTTCAGGATTTAAAGGATTTTGACAATCGGGATTTAGGCAGCAAATCATACCAGCAATTAATTGGCAGCTTGAGTATATATTAATTTATAACGTATAATTTGACTATTAAATTGACTAAATATTTTTATGAATTAAGGAAATAAATCTACCAATAAACAAGAACTTTAAAATTCAAGTATAGATATTTTTCTATAATCATAGTTACTATAGGAATCCGATTTGATTTATGAAAAAATCTAAGTATCTGTAGTGGCGTGTCAAGGCTAAAAAGTTGCATTAGAATCACCTGTTTCTTGGATTTCAAAAATCGGATAAAGATGTTTAAGTTTGACACGAGCATCTTCAGTAGTAAAATGCCAAATAACCTTACTGGTGGTGGAGTTACGTTCTTGTTGCCAAGCAGCCAACTCACGAGAAAGTTCTTCAGTAGAAGAAATCCGTCGAGCTAAACACTGTTGGCTTAAAACACTTAATTCAATCTCTGCAACCCCCCTCGCCAGCTGCCATTACGAGGGGTATAGTAAATCTCCAATTTTCGAGCTAGACGGTGAGCTTCTGGAGCGGGAAAAGCTTCATACAAAGAGGCAATGTTGTGAGTGTTGAGATTGTCACAAAGTAATTTGACTTTATGGGCATGAGGATAGTCTTGATCTAATAACCGACGGATTTCAATCGCCCAATCGACACGAGTGCGATGGTCACGATTGCTGACTCTTCGCCAACCGCGATTCGGGTCGAAGAACATAAATAAAGCTTGGACTCCTTTTATAAAAGTCGGGGATCTGTGTCCAAATCACTTTGAAAAGGTGCGTTACGGTTTTGCCGTAACGCGCTCTACTGAAGTTGATATTTAACTAAAGTGCTTGATAATTGCCTCGGCGAATTCCGAACACTTCAAGGGTTCCACTGGCGGTTGCATCAACCGCGCTAAGTCGTAGGTGACTTGACGATTGGCGATCGCACTTCCGATCCCTTTTTTGATCAAGTCAGCCGCTTCTTGCCATCCCAGGTATTCCAGCATCATCACACCGGACAAAATCACTGAACCGGGATTAATCCGATCCAAGCCAGCGTGTTTGGGTGCTGTGCCGTGGGTAGCTTCAAAAATAGCGCATTCATCGCCAATATTTGCCCCTGGGCCCATTCCCAGTCCGCCAACAATAGCCGCCGCCGCATCGGACAGATAATCGCCATTCAAGTTCATTGTTGCCAGAATCGAATACTCATCTGGTCGAGTTTGGATTTGTTGGAAAATACTATCGGCGATGCGGTCATTTACCATCACCTTGTCTTTCCACTTGCCATGACCGTGAGTTTCCCAAATTGAGTTAAGAACTGTTTCCACTTCCTTGACAATTTGGTCTTTTTTCTCAACAGTTAGGGCATCAAATCCAGGGTCAATCATCCGGGCATTTTCTTCTGGGGTGAGATCGGGGTTTTTCTCTTTGTTACTCAAAATCCACGATTCCCGTTCCGTGATGCACTCTTGCCGAAACTCAGTGGTTGCCAGTTCGTAACCCCAATCACGAAAAGCACCTTCGGTGTACTTCATAATATTGCCCTTATGCACCAAAGTCACCATTTGCTTGTGTTTGGGTAGTTGCAGGGCGTGTTTGATGGCGCGTCGTACCAAGCGCTGGGAACCAGTTTTGCTAATGGGTTTAATGCCAATGCCAGAGTCAAGGGGAATTTGTTTTTTGCCGTGTTCTGGCGTAGCGGGGATAAGTTCTGTGTTGAGATACTTAATTAAGCGATCGGCAATTTCGCTACCTTGCCGCCACTCAATCCCCAAATAAATATCCTCTGTATTTTCACGATAAACAATAACATCGAGTTTTTCTGGGTTTTTGTGGGGTGAAGGCGTACCAGCATAGTACCGACAAGGGCGCACGCAAGCATACAGCTCAAAAATTTGTCGCAAAGCAACGTTTAGCGAACGAATACCGCCACCAACCGGGGTTGTTAGCGGCCCTTTGATCGCAACACCATATTCTTGAATCGCTGTCAGGGTGTCTTGGGGCAAATACTGATAGGTACCGTATAATTCACAAGCTTCATCGCCAGCGTAAACTTTGAACCAGCTAATTTTCCGCTTGCCCTTATATGCTACGTCTACGGCAGCATCAAACACTTTTTGAGCAGCAGGCCAGATATCGATACCAGTTCCGTCGCCGCGAATAAAGGGGATAATCGGATTATCAGGAACAGTTGGTTCACCATTTTTGAAGGTGATTTTTGCTCCAGTTGAGGGGGGAGTAATTTTTTCGTACATTCGCACACTCCTGATTGTGACGCAGCGACATCAGCTGCCTTATTTGTTTGTGGTTGGTTGTTGGTAGTTGGTGGTTAACAGTTAACAACAAACAACAATCAACAATCAACAATCAACAAACAACAATTTCCTGTTTGGAAGGCTAGCAGATTTTGCTGTGCATAGTTTTGATAAAGTTAGGAGGCAGAGTCTTTCCCCTTCACTATGTCGCAGAGTCTTCGATGCTATCTTATCGCCTACACCGGCAATTAGTGTACTCTGGGAATATACAGCAAAATGCCAGCAATGAAGAATAAAAGAGAGATTACTATCAGGGTGACTGAGCAGGAGTTCGCAATGTTAGAATCCCACTGTCAGGCTGTAGGTAGAACCAAAACTGATGTTTTGCGAGAGTTTATCAGGTCTTTGGCTACTACAACTACTGATACAAATAATGAGGGTGAAAGTATAGAATGAGTATGTTTGAAGGACAATTTCCTGTAAACTACTTTACGCTACCAGTGTTTACCCATCTACTAAATTTGATAGCTAATCGCTTGTCCACCGATCGCGTTTTCTGAGTAATGGCATGACAGACCCAATGATTGTATCAGGCACATCTTCTGACATCGAATCCCTCCGCAGCCAGTTAATCGCTGGGTCTATTCAAGTCCAACAACAAACGATCCCACAACTGGCTAACCTTGGTAATGGCGGATTTGATATCCTGATGGAATTTTTGCTGCAACGTTGCGACAAACCAGCAACTTGGGTTGATGGCAAAGCTTACCAAGTTCTGCATAACTCTGATTTGCCTCAAGTTAAAGAATTTCTGCGAACCCATTTTCCACAAGGCGTTGTACCTCTACAATCAGAGTGCGGCATTGATTACAGCCCCTTGCAACAGCTACTTGCAACTCAAGATTTCCAAGCAGCAGATCGCATGACCCTGCAAAAAATGTGTGAAATTGCAGGTACTGAGGCAATTAAACGCAAATGGCTATATTTTACTGAAGTAGACAATTTCCCCGTGACTGATTTACAAACCATCAATAAGCTGTGGTTAGTTCACTCCGAAGGCAAATTTGGCTTTTCGGTACAGCGAGAAATTTGGTTAGGTTTGGGGAAAAATTGGGACAATCTGTGGGTGAAAATCGGTTGGAAAAAGGGCAAGAACTGGACGCGCTACCCTCAAGAGTTTACCTGGGATTTGAGCGCCCCTAGAGGTCATTTGCCCCTTTCCAATCAACTGCGAGGAGTACGAGTGATTGCGTCTTTACTTTCTCATCCTGCTTGGAGTTAGTCATTTGTCAATAGTCCTTAGTCATTAGTTACCAAGGACAAATGACAAATGACAAATGACAAAATTCAAAATCTAAAACCGGACAATGGCTAGCGTTAGTCTCGAAAGCATAAAGCGCAAATTTAACAATGTCACCGCAATTGAGGATATTACCTTTAAAATTCCTGATGGCGAATTTTGGGTTTTGGTGGGGCCTTCGGGATGCGGTAAGTCTACGATTCTGCGAACCATAGCCGGTTTGGAAACTGCTACCTCTGGCAAACTTTACATTGGGGATAAGTTAATGAACAATGTCCCCGCCAGACAGCGGGATGTGGCGATGGTGTTTCAGAATTATGCGCTATACCCCCATATGAGTGTGGCAGAAAATATTGCTTTTGGGTTGCGGATGCGAAAAGTTGACCCAAAGATAATTCAAGAACGAGTGGTGACAGTGGCGCGATCGCTTTCTTTGGAACACCTTTTAGAACGCAAACCCAAGCAACTTTCTGGCGGACAGCAACAACGGGTAGCATTGGGGAGAGCGATCGCCCGTCAACCCCAAGTATTTTTACTCGATGAACCTTTATCGAATTTAGATGCCCAATTACGAGATGATACACGGGCTGAGTTAAAAGAGTTACATCAAAATCTGGGAATTACCACAGTCTACGTTACTCATGACCAAGTAGAGGCGATGACTTTGGCTGATAAGATTGTGGTGTTAAACCGGGGAAGAATTCAACAAATCGGCGAACCACAGTCTATTTATGCTCAGCCTGCGAACCGAATGGTAGCGACTTTTTTGGGTAGTCCGCCGATGAATATTTTACCAGCGAAGTATACGACTGGGAGTTTTGATGTCAATGGGCAGGTGATACCAATTACAGCGGATATGCAGGAGAAATTGCACCTGCGGGAAGGGCAAGGGTTTGATTTGGGTGTTCGTCCAGAAAATATTTTAATAAACGAACCACATAAAACCCAAAGGACACCAAGAGAAGAATTTGGAGAGTTGATGGTTGAGGTGAAGGTGGTGGAACCTTTGGGAAGGGAGACTTTGATTCGTGCGGGTTTACCTGGTTCGGGGGTAATGCTGAATGTGCAGGCGGGTGCAGATGTACATCCACATCCGGGCGATCGCCTTTTGTTAGAAGTTGACCTAAGTAAGTTATTTGTATTTGATACTGCGACTGGAGATAGGTTATATCCACAGCTTAGTGAATAATTAATAGCATCTCCCTATCTCCTCATCTATCTAGCATCTGCAACTACCCATTTACTATTTTCTGCATCCCACAACAGCGAGAAGTTTACGGAACCAGGGGCTTTTTTTCCATTTTTCAGCAAATATTTCAATTGAGCTTTTACTGTCGCTGTTTGTGTACCAGTTTCTAATAAACTTACTTGTTTAACCTCTACCTGTTGAACTTGTCCTCCCCACCAATCAACGTAAGAAAGATAGCCGTTGGGATGCAGGCGTCTATTATTTTGGTAGTTGGGAGATAACTGATTCCACGCTGCCTGATACTCTCCTTGATTAATAGTTGCGTAATAATTTCGCACAAATTCTTCTGGAGATGGTTTATCAATTTGTGGGGCTGTTGCTTGAGTATCTTCAGAAATTGGGGTTTGGTTGGGAGTAGGTTCGGTAATGTCACTATCTGGCGTTGGTTCGGGTGATGCAGTTTCCTGTGGTTCTTCTAAAGTTGGTGGGGAAGGTGCTGAAATGATAGGAAGGTTGGATTGCTGTGTTGGTTGTTGGTTGTTGGTTGGTGGTTGGTTGTTGGTGGTTGATTGAGTCGATGAAACTGTTGGCTGTGAGGGTTGTGGTTTGTTGCTGAGGGCAATACCAATGATTACAGATGCGCCAATCAAGCCACCTGCGATAATACTGCCTATTAGGATTCCCCTTTGTCCACTGCTACTGCTTTGATTAGCAGGAGGTTGATAGGTATTACCCGGACTGACGGCTACTGTGTTTTGAGATGTCTGGGGAGGTGGTACAGTTGCTGCTAGTGGTTGGCTGTAAGGCACGGTAGGAGGAAGTGGGGAAGCACCAGCATGCAGTGCTTGCAGCATTTCTCTGGCACTAGCAAAGCGATCGCCTGCACTAAACTGAATTGCTTTATCTAATACAGCTGCAAAGCTGGGGGTTACACTTAAAGCATGTTGCCGCCACAACAGCGTACCTGTCGCCGGATCGGTTGCCAACTCTTGCGGCATCTTACCTGTGAGCAAATAAATCGCTGTTAAACCTAGACTATATATATCACTGGCAAACATTGGGCGTCCTACGGTTTGTTCGCTGGGCATAAACCCTGGTGTACCAATTACAATTGACCTTGTGGAATTCCCCGAGGGAGTGACTACCGTTCCGATTGTTTCTTTAACTGCGCCAAAGTCAATTAAGATTGGTTGGCGATCGGCATAACGAATCAGGATATTGTCTGGCTTGATATCCCGGTGAACAATACCTTTGCTATGGACATAATCGAGAACTGGTAAAATGTTGGTAAGGATTTCTTTGACTGTACTCTCACTCATCAAACCCTGCTGTTGTAGTTTGGCGGTAAGAGTTTGTCCTTGAATATACTCTTGTACTAAATAAAATTGCCCATTTTCCGAGAAGTAGGCATACAACCGCGGAATCTGATCGCTGCCATCACCCAGTGCTTCTAAAATTGCTGCTTCTCGTTGAAACCGCTGTTGTACCAACTGATAAACCTGGGGATTGTCCTGAATCGGCTTTAACTGTTTAATGACACAGCGGCGTCGGGAGGGCATTTGGGTATCTTCTGCTAAGAACGTTTCCCCAAATCCACCACTGCCCAGAGTCTGAATGACTTGATAGCGGTGATTGAGCAGCGTTTGCATAAAATTACATCAGGATAAGTAAGGAAGCAATATATTTTACAAATTTTTTCCTGTCACTAGTTTAGTTATTGCTAATTTTTAATTACGTCTAAGTGAATTCACTCTCGGTCGGTAATGGGTAATGGAAAATAAAACTACCTCTTCCCCAATCACCAATCACCAATTCCATCTGTGGTCGATTTCCATAAGAGACTATTTATAACGTAGGGATGGGGAATAGTCAGGGTCATAGCCGCAATTTCCCATGCACCAGCCAAGCGTTGTACATCAGGTGCATCTGCAATAGTGAAAGGTCGAAGAATCAGTCTTTGTGTTTGTAGGGTTGGTTGCTCAACTTGATAAATAGTATTATTCATTAACTGATCTGCATTTGTATTATATATGTAATTTAATACTACAAAAGCCTCTTGTGATTTTCGCAATAGTCTTGATTTCCTTTGCACCTGAGTAGAGACGCGATTTATCGCATCTCCACCCTTTCATCAAAGCTGCGCTACAGTTAGGGATAAGTCAGCATGCTTCCAAGCAGTAGTAAAGCGCTTTTGCACTGCTTGAGCTTCTTCAGTTTTGCCCTGTGCTTCTAAACTCTTGGCAAGACCTGCCAGTGACCAACCGTTTTCTGGAAAGCGTTTCAAATCTTCGTGATATACAATTTCAGCTTCTGCTGGTCTATTAGCCTCCAGTAAAACTGCTCCCAGAGATTGACGAACCGGGTAATGCCAAGGTGGTGGTTCGTCGTAGTTGAGCTTGTCTTCAAGATTGACAGCTGTTTTGAGGTGGGCGATCGCTTTTTCATAATCACCTTGTTTGGCAGCGAGTTTACCTGTCAAAACCTCAGATGCAATTTTTAAAAGACTGCCAGTAGTGTTGATATCCCAAATTGTGACTTTTTCCAATGCCGGATCGGCGGCGATCGCTTGCAGATGTTCTAGTTCCCGCGCGGCTTCCTGGAGTTGACCTTTTGCTGTCAAGGCAGTTCCCCGTGCATAATGCCAAACACCGGTAGGATACTTCAAATCGTCTGCTGGGGCTGGTTCTGCTAAAATTTCATCCCACTTGCCAAAGCGAGTCAGAGTGTAAAGCGGGATCGAATAGTAATGCTGTAGTGTTCCATATCCCGGTTCTCGCATTTGCTTTTCATCTGCCATTGCTGCTGTATCGTAGGCAGCTTGCATAGCGAGTTTTTGGTTTCCTTCCATTGTCGCAGCAGCCCAGAGAAAATGATGATTGTGCGGCACATAGGCCAGAGGATACATACCTTGCTTGTGGCATTGGGTAATGTATTCCTTGTCAGCAGCAATAGCTTGTTGGTTAGCTATAGCAGCATCGTGATATCGCCCAACGCGGATGTAGATATGTGAGGGCATATGCACGAGGTGTCCAGAACCCGGTACTAAATTACCAAGGCGATCGGCTGCTGCCACACCTAGTTCAGGTCGTACAGCTTCGACAGCATGAATATATAAATGATTTGCCCCAGGATGGTTGGGATTACGTTTTAATACTGTTTCCAATGTAGCAAGTATTTCTTGTGTTTCTAGCTTTGGTTTACCGTTTTCTTGCCAGTAATCCCAAGGCATAGTATTCATCAGTGCTTCAGCAAATAGAGTCGCAGCGTCTAAATCGTCTGGGTAAATTTTAGCTACCTCTCGCATTGCGTTTGTATAATCGATATTCAAAGACTTACGGTTTTCCGTAGGCTTTTGTGAATAGCGTTTTGCCAACGCCTGAATATAAGCCTTCTCCTTTTCGCTAGCTTTTCCACTCAGTTGTAGCGCTTTTTGAAGTGCTTCCCAAGCAGGGGAAACAGCTGCATCATCCATAGCAGCATTGATATTTGAGCCAAGGACAAGAGCAACTCCCCAGTTACAAATAGCACAGTCCGGATCGAGTTTAGCAGCTTCCCGAAAAGAGCGTTCAGCTTCAGCATGGTTGAAACCATAAGCAAGGATTAACCCTTGGTCAAAGTAGCGTTGGGCAAGTTGGGATTTTGTGGAAATGGGATGATGGTAATTACCAAGATTATTGAAAAGGGGTGCGGTGGCAGAATTTGTCAAATGTACAGAACGACACCCAGAAAATCCAAGAGTAAAAATTAGAGCAAATATAAATAAGATGCGGTACACTCTTAAAGCCCTCCGGAATACTTGTAATACAATTTCTTCAAAATATTTGCAATTGATAATTTGCCCATAACTTCTTGAGAAGCAAGGGCGTTGCAGAATGCAATTTTGAAATCAAGTGACTTTGATTTAAACCTTTTTTGATTTATCTGAGTTTATTTATGAATTTACGCAAGTAAAACTCAGAATAATAACCCCTCCCCGCTTGCGGGGAGGGGTAAGGGGTGGGGTTCTCTGAAAATAAAGCAATCAAGTTTACTCTTTTGCCTTTATCTCATTTTTCCTTGCTGCTGCCGAGATAGGCAATTGCAGATTTTGGTCATAGATAAAATCTTTACTAATTTCTACACTACGTTTGGGCAAGTTATTACCTTCAGCAATAGCATCTTGGGAAGGAATCTGCAATGTATACTTACCAACAGGAACTCCATCGAGACGATAAAGACCAGATTCGTCTGTTACCTCAGATGTAACACGTTTGCCATCAGCACCGATCAGTTCCACTTGTATTTGTGCCATTGGCTGGCCTGCTGCATCGGTGATGCGTCCAGCGACACCATATTCTGGTCTAGCAGAAAAATCTAAACGAGTAATAGCAGAACCTGCCACCTCAGCGATTACAGTGGATTTTGGTACAGCGAGTTCTACAGGCAGCTGTTCTGGGTCAAGTAGGACTAAATAAACACCTTCTCGCAAATTGCCTACAAAAAAGTTACCTTGAGAGTCGGTTACAGCGCCTCCAACGCTTTGGTTGCGGCTGTTGAACACTCGAACAAAAGATCCGCCTAAATCAAAGTCTTTTTTGTCTCCTTCGACTAGAATTCGTCCGGATATACCACCGCGATCCTGCCCCATACTTATAGAATCAGCAGGGGCAACTCTACCACCAGCAAAAGATAAATCTGATACTAGTGATAGGGTGAAGCGATCGTCACCAATTCCACCAAAAGCATTTTTACTTCTGGAGGGGATAGCTTGATAATCAAGTCGAGCAAATAAACCTGGAAGTACCCGCATACTAGCACCGGCAACTGGCCCCACTTCTCCATCACTATAGGCAAGTCCTAACCGCCAACTCAGACCTGTAGGACTAAGAGCATTGTGATTGAGAGTAGCCGTATAACGAGCAGCCAAATCACCACCAAACTCAGTACCTAAAGATATCTGATAATTACGGCTGAGATTCTGAGTAAAATCTGTAATGTATGTATCGCCGTAACTGTTAAAAGACAATCTAGTTACCGAGCTAGGGTAATAGAAAGCGTTGAATAAATACTCTCCCTGGTAATCGGGTCTGCCACTTAAATATAAGTTTGAAAAAGGACGTAGAGAAAAAGTCGGTAAAATATAGTCAGCCGAATTCTTCTCAATTTGTTGGCTGCGGGCAAGGAATCCTAAATTAAATTTGTCACTAAATTTATATTTAACTTCTAGACTATGATTGTAGCGATCGCGTGATTGGTTGTTATACAAATAACCTTCTGGGAAGAATTCAGAATTACCGAGGATTTGCAAACGTTCTAATTCCAAATCCAAGTCGGTTGTATAACCGAATTCACCACGAGAAGTACCAACACTAGTTGCGAGAATCAATGGATCTGCGACTTGCCAAACTAAACCTGCTTGTGTTTGAAAGCGATCGGGTAGTGTTTGTACTGTCCCTTCAAAAGTTAAATTATTTGAAAGTCCTTGACGAAACTGGTAAAAAGCAACAGGTTCACCTTCGTCAGTCGAATCAAAATTATTAAACAAAGCATCCTGCACCAAGTTGCCGCTTAATCCCACACCAGCTAGCTGAACAACTCCTCCTGCTGGCAACAATAAATCAGAAGCATTGATTCTTAAAGAACGAATTTCTATTGGTGCACTCAAGTTGTTACGGTCAAAAATCAAAAGTTCAATTTCATTGCTTTGACCAGAAGGTAAATTTACATCAATAAATTCGTATTCTCCATTTAACCCTACTTGCTGTTGAGCAACTACAATTCCAGCAACTCTTAACTGTACAAAACTCGCTGGTGGTGCTTCGCCTCGAAATGTCTGTATTGGTCGAGAACGTCTAGGCAAAAGCTGTGACGCACTGTAATTTGTAGTAAATCTATCAGTCGCCAGATTAGTATAAGCAACTTGTGCTCCAGTCAGATTCACACCTGTAAGTAGGGGATGCAAGCCTATTTGTTGCCGACCGACCTGATAGCGGAATTGACCAGCACGTTTAAAGAAAAAATATTCAGAAATATTTGGACTATTCTCAAAATTGTTGTTCATGCGAACGCGCCACATACCGCCCGCTAAGCGTCCTCCCAGTAGGGTAGAACTATACAAACTTGCGTCTTGTCCAGAACCACTGTAAACATTAAATTCTTGCCTTAAACTCGAAAGCCCACCACTTGGAGGAGTAACTTCCGGTTTTAATTGCAAAGCTTGAGCGCTAGATTGCCCCCTGCCCGGTCGCCAAGGCAAGTCAACAATTAAAGCTAAATCAGAAGCATCAAACTCAATTTTTGTAAATAATTTTTCTTTGAATAAAGCTTCACTCACGTATGTGATATTATTGATTTTTTTCAGGCTACTTTCAGCTATATCAACTATTCCCAAAGGTGTTTTCAGGCGTGTTTTATCATCTATTTTTTCCACTTGAAAACCAGCAATCTCAGAAAAGGAATCTAGCGGTATTAAAAGAGTATTTCCATCTAAATGAATTTGTAAGCTACCAACTTCTTGCTCGTTGATAATTATCCCAACTAAAAAAGAGTCTCCCAAAGCTTTAATATTTTGAGCAAGACTGCTTGAGTCAGTATTCACAGGTACAGAAATACTATTAGTATCTTCTGCTTGTTGAATATCATTTGTTGTTTTTGTAGCATCGGCTGGAGTAATTGATGTAGATTTTGCTCCAGCAGCAGAATTACTAGAAAGTAGTTGAGTATTATTATTTGAATCTTTTGGGAGATTAGCAATTATCTTAGCTTCAGGAGATTGATTTTCTACAACTACTGCATTACTGGCTAGTGATGAAGTTAATAATACTGTTGCTGAAGTAGCTTGACTATTAGAAAATTCCGGTGGAATTTCTTGAAGCAAAGCCACTAAAATATCATAATGTTGGGTTGCTAACTCAAGCTGATTATTGAGATAGTCAGGCTGTTTTTCTTCTAACAATGAATCTATATTTTGTGCCTTTGCAGCTGTAGCATTACCGCTGTGTTCGGAAGCGGCTTCTGCGATAAATTTCGATTGTTCGGGTAAAGCCTGTTTTTCTGTAAACAGTTGATTAACAATCTCATTTGACTGTATTGCGATCGAAATCGCAGGTGGTACAGGCGGTAAAGCTGGATAAAGCATACTTAAGCACAAAAGTGGTATTAGACTAGAAAATTTAAGCAAGCAAAGATTGACCGCCTAGATTATTTCCTAGGCAGTAAGTGAATTTAGACTTTGTTTGTATAGCCGCGAATTCTATTCGCTAGGAAAAAAAAGAAGAGCAACCAAGAATTTATAAATGCAGATTTATCCGGAGAATTTCTGCTTTAGAACAAAAACTATCTGTTGCCAAGAGGAGCTTTTTGATTGTGAGTAGTATTAGGTCGAGTGTGTGGTTGTTGGGTAGTAGTTTGTTTTGGAACAGTAAAGGGGATGCCTTGGTCAATTGGTACACCACTCAATTCGCCATTGATGTCTAAGACGTAGTTGCCAGGTGGTAATTTTTTGGTAATGGGCAACAGTATTCGACGACGATTATCAGGTAAGACTGGTGAAGAGGGTAACGATCCTACGTCTAATAAATTTTCTGGAAGTTTTGCCTCCGCCTTTCCGAGATTTGCAACTGGTTGTGTCACTTCTGCTCCCGGATATTTAGCAGCAGGCCAGATAGCATATTGACCACTTAGCCGCACATAGGCATTTCCTTTATTGGAAATATCAAATACACCTGTAACTTTATTTGGTTTGGTGTCTACAGTTACAGAGTTTAGTACGCCAACCCTTGTGATTTTGCCCGTATAGCCGTAGATTACAACACCTAACTTTCCAATTGTTTGAACAGTACTTGATGCCTTTTCAGCTTTAGGAATTTCTTCAAAAAAGATTACAGCACGATGTTCGCCGATCTTAGGCTGGACTTTTGGACGAATAGCAAAGCGTACAGTCTGAGCACCACGAGCTGGGATTGTAAATTTGGAGGGGGTGAAGACAATCCACTGAGATAGCGATCGCTCATCAGCAGGAACTTCTTGGAGTTTATTGTCCTCGCTCATCACCCATGACCGCACAACGGCCTTGACTTCAACGGGTTTAGAAGAAAGGTTCAAAACGCGAATTGCTTGGGAGCGCGTTTTGCTATTAATTTCCTGTTCAATCCTATAAGGGCTGACGCCAATATTAATTGCTGCGGCGGGAGGTATCCCTAGAGCTAATACCCCTATTAAACTTAAGGCTATTTTTCTATAATTTGGTAACATCTGGATAAAATTTTTCACTTCAACACACACCACAAAGAACTATTTCTAGCTCATCGAGCAGAAAACTATTATCGATTCACCGTTACCGTCAGTTCACCAGCATATGCACCTGCTGACTGGGCAGTCGAGAGATCCATTTTTAATCTCACCCCTCCCTGTACCAGAACTGTATTAGTATTTTGATCGCGGGTAATCTCCAAGATAGGTAACGGTTCTAGGACAATTGAAACTCCAGAACCAGAATGCTGTTCACCGCTAAACTGATTAGCCTGTCCACTCTCTGACTTGAATTCATAAGTAGCACGCAAAGAAGCAACTTGATCTGTGGGAACCCACATTTGCCACAAAGCAGGAAATTCTCGGGTAATCACCGCATTTAACTGAGGGGGAGCCAGCAAATCTTGTTCGTTTGCAACTGACTCAGTTGTGGCTGCGGGTGAAATTTCTGATGGGGCAAGGGGAGGAATGGTTAATTTTTGGGGGGTTGATAGCTGATAAATCTCTGTAGGCTTTGGATTTGTAAACAGCGATTGTGCTAAAACACGAGACTGCGGCCATGCCATAAGTGCTACAGCTATACCCAAATAGCCAATCAAGTGGCGGTGGCGGCTAATTATTTCAGTCAGTAACATTTGGTTTAATTTGGCATCTTGCACTTGCAAAGCTTGGTAATATGAAGAATTTCTCCACCTCTGGCGAGCAACTGGCAGAGGTGGGAGGAGGAGAGTTTGCTTTCTATAAAAGATGTTCAGCCAACTCCCCTTTCCCATTGCAGGAGAAATGAGGACTGAGGGCTAGTAAAAGCCCAAGTTTTTAAGGAGCAGACGCTGTGATTGTAACAGTGCCGCCTGTGTAACTACCCGATGTAGTCGCACTGGTCAGGTCGAAGATAAAGTCAACCCCTCCAACGATAGTAGGATTGATTAAGCCTTGGGGAGTTAAGGCTGATTTGTCTGATAGAGCATCATCAATCGTCATTGCTATAGTAGATAGTCCATTTGAAGGATTAGCACCCTCTTCAACATCAACATCAACCCCAGCAGCACGTGGGCTGTTAGACCAGACTGCGTATACATTGTTGATTGTTCTTATGGCATTTGTTGCGTTGGCAAATGCTGGAGTGGCGGTGTCAAGACCACTGGTAATCTCATCTGCTATACCAGATTGATCGACTCCATAAAAGCCACTTCCTAATGCTGCTAATGATGCGCTACCTCCCAAATCTGTAGGAGTAAGAGTCACGTTAATATTACTGACAGTCCGCAAGTAAAGAATTTCGGGTACACTGACGCTGACACCGACGTTGGCAGGTGTACCAGTAATCTGAGCTTGGGCGGGTGCTGCAACAATGGCACTACCTACAGCAGCGGCACTAGCGGCGGCAATAGCGAAAATTTTGTTCTTCATAGATGAAAATTGCTCCTCAATGTGTTTGTGTCAATGTTTTTATCTTTCTTGTTTAGTTCTGGTTTTTCACTTAAGCAAGCAAATTGCCCAAGAATTTTTCCATAACTCAATCTGCAATCAATAAATCCGTGTATGATTTATATCTGGTTTTAAAACATCACCTCCTTTCTAAAACACCCACAATTCTGTTCCATTCGTCCCGTCTGTGGCAGTGAAAAACAGCTTGTTACCAACGACAGTCAGCTGGGCAGGGTTGGCATTGCCCGTTGCATTGATGGTGCTAACCCTACTCGTACCTAAAGCTGTGCCGTTACTGCTCCACAATTCCCTGCGATTATTTGAATCTGAAGCGGCAAAATACAGGGTGCCGTTAAAATTGACGAGACTATCGGGATAACTGTTGTTAGGATCTGCACCAGTCCAAATATCACTAACTAAAACTGTGCCTCCATCAGTGCCGTCACTCTTCCACAGTTCCAGCCCAGTTGCAGAGTCTGGCGTGGTGAAGTAAAGAGTAGTACCAACGGCAGTGAGATTAACGGGTCCAAAACCAATATTTGGTGCTTGTGTGAGGTCGTTCTTAACCCGCACGGTTCCGCCGGCAGTACCGTTACTCTTCCATAGTTCTTGCTGAAAGTCGCCATCGCTATCGGTGACGAAAAACAGGGTACTGCCAACTGCAGTTAGATAAGTTGATCCAAGCGCACTATTCAGGTTTGTAAGACTAACGGTTCCGGCTGTAGTGCCATCACTCTTCCAGAGTTCAACCCCATTAGTGCCATCATCAGCAGTAAAGTAAAGGGTGCTGCCAACAACGGTGAGATTGGCAGGAGATGAGCTAAGTCCACCTAGTTGGATGTCCTTGACAAGGGTTGTTCCCCCTGCTGTGCCATCGCTTGACCACAATTCCGTGCCATTTGTTGTATCAGTGGCTGTAAAATAGAGTTTGCCGTTAAAAGCAGTCAGCCTGGTCGGATTGGAACCGGTAGCACCAGAGTAAATATCTTTGACAAAGCTAACTGTTGCTGTTGTGTCGTCATATACCCATAGTTCTGAACCGTTTGTGCCGTCATTGGCAGTGAAGAACAACTTACTACCAACTATTGTGAGGTTGCTTGGGTTAGAACTACCAGCCCCAGGATTAATGTTACTTACCATTGTGGCTGAGGTGCCATTGTATACCCACAGTTCTGAACCGTTTGTGCCGTCATTGGCAGTGAAGAACAACTTACTGCTACCAAAAGCCGTTAGATTGTCTGGGTTAAAACTGCTAGGATTAACAGTGGTGAGGCGTTGGGTGCCAGCACCAGTACCATCACTCTTCCACAGTTGATTGCCGTTGGTGCCATCATTGGCAGTAAAGTACAGTGTGCTACCCAGTGCTGTGAGATTATCAGGGTTAGAACTGCCTGAACCTGGCGAGATTTGTAAAATTTGGGGCTGAGGTGTAGCAGACAAACTCAGATTGTAGAAAGTGTTGCCACTGAATTGAAAGACCCGAATATAATAGGTACCTGCATCCAGGTTTATGGTGAGGTTTTCATCTACAGGCCCATCCTGCCAAGGGTACGAAATTACACCACCACTACTGTTTAGCAATTGCATATCAGCATCTGCACTCATACCACTGAGTGTGACGTTAAAGAGACTGTACTTGCTGAGATTGAAAACATAGTAGTCGTTAGTATCGATATCCCCAACAAAATCGTTAAAGCTTTGGGAACCGTTAAGTGTGCCGATGTTTTTAGCTGTAGTCCGCGTGTTTGGAGCTTTATCTGGAGGAATGGTTGTAGCAGAGACACTCAGATTGTAGCTAGTTGACGCGCCAGAACTAGGTAAAACTCTGATATAGTATGTACCTGCATTCAAGCTGCGGTTGATTGAGTCAGTCGCTGTGCCAGTTCTGCTAGAACTGGATATTACTGTCCCACTGCTGTTGAGTAGTTGGACATCAGCGTTTGCTGTTGCAGGTGTTAAATTTAGGTTAATGAGAGCGCTTGAGCTTAAATCAAAGCGGTAATAGTCGTTAGAATCGCGGCTATTAACAAAGTCTGTGAAGTTGGAAGGAGTTGAGGTTAAAGTGTTGATATTGCGAGCCAGCGCCTGCGAGTTCCCCGCATAGTCTGGCGGATCAAACACAAGGTTTAGATTATAGTTTGTAGCACTACCGACGCCAGGAAAAACTCGGATGTAATATATGCCACTGGAGAGATTACGAGTTATGGCCTCTGGAGTAGTGCCTGATTGCTTGGAACTCGTAATCACTGTTGTTCCAGAGCTATCAAGCAGTTCTACATCTGCATTGTTTCCTAAACCATCAAGTGTTAGGTATAGGTTGGCGGTTTCGGTGAGATTGAATTTGTAATAATCATTAGTATCCTGGGCGGCACCTACATTGCCAACAAAATCAGTGGTACTATAGGGGCTGCTAAGTGTATTGAAACTACCAAGATCTAGTGCAGCTGCTGGTGTGTTGCCAGCCAAATCCGCAGGAATGGTGTTGGCTGAAAGACTGAGATTGTAATTAGTAGTAGGGACACTGCTGCTAGACACGTAAACCCGGGCGTAATATGTGCCTGGATTTAAGGTTGTGGTGATCAGTTCAGGTGAAGTTCCCGACTTGAAGGAAGTTAGAAGAGTCTGACCAGTACTGTTTTGCAGGAGTAAATCTGCATTGCTAGTTAAGCCATCCAAGTTGAGGGTAACTGTACTAGCGCTGCTTCCACCAATGAGGAATTTATATAAATCGACTGTATCAGAGCCACCAATAGTGTCCTGAAAAATATTCTGGGTGCTAGTGAGCGCACCACCAATATATGAGCTAGTGTCTAAAGCTGTTTGTAAGGTGTTTCCTGGATCTGAAAATCCTGAATAAGTTGGCATATTTATCTATTGATTCCTATAAAAATTGACTCTACTAAATCTTTCAAATGGCAGTATTACTTGATCGGGTGATTAAAAATTTCATCAATAACAAGCAGATTTTTCTGATTTCTGAAATAATGTTCATAATAGATTTGATTAAGCAGCTAAGGCTGACAATTCATCTCTAGTCGCATTTGGCTAGCCAAGCTTGCTATATTTGCTTGAACTATTTAGGAAATGACAGTCTTATCTAAAAGCTAAAGTCGGTTTTAATTGAGTAGTAGATGCCAAAGTTGAACCTGTTGCAAAAATTTGCTGTTTTCAGCCTGTTCACTAAGCTTGTCCGTCTTCATGACTTATCAGCAGAGAAATTTATTTATCTTGCACCGTGGGAAAAAATTTGCTGTTGAGAATATCCCGATAACAGTGATAACGGCTATTCAAATCTGCTTAGCTTTGGCAAATTTCCTCTCCAAATTACAACAACCAGAATATAGCTTTTCTGTCTAAAAGGTTACTTCAGTAATATTATGGAATTTGTATATCAACCACCTAGGATTGTTTAAGTGCAAATACGGTTGTAATAAATAAAGACCGTAACTTTCATTACGATGATTGCACTCAACAAGAGGTTGTAGAACAAGCCATACCTAAGCTAAGTGGAAGTTGTGAACAATATATGAATATGAGATGGATTTGCTGTGAAAAGATACAATTATGTTTCAAACTACTCGTCGCCGTCTTGCACTCTGGTACACAGCCGTAACTGCGGTGCTGCTACTGCTATTTGCTATTGGCGTATATTTATATGTCCGCAGCACGTTAGTTGAGCGGGTGGACGATACCTTAAATCATGTAGTGGAAGTTGTAGAGCGATCGCTGGTGATTGAACCTGTCAACTCTGATAATGGGCGATCGCGTATTAATGTTGAAGCTAGTTTTCGCAACAATGCAGACACTGTAGAAGATGACCACATTGACTTAGAGTGGTTTAGTCCCACTGGAAAGTTACTTTGGTCTACTTTATCGGAACCACTGGATATTCCCATTCATGTTAATCGCACTGGCGAAACCGTGCATGTGGTGAGACAGAGAGATGGGGAGAATTCTTCACTGCTTCTGCGTCAGGTAACTGAACGAGTGGAAGTAGGAAAGCAGGTATTGGGATATCTGCGTGTGAGTCATCCTTGGTTTGAGGTGACAAAACCGAGTCGGCAGTTAATTTTTGATTTAGCACTGGGTATTTGGTTGATGGTGCTTTCTGTGGGTGCGAGTGGTTGGTTCCTTTCTGGTAAAGCGATGGAACCTGTGCGTCAGTCATATCAACGTCTCAAGCAGTTTACTGCTGATGCTTCTCACGAACTCAGAAGTCCCATTGCTTTGATTCAAACTAATGTGCAAGTTGCCCTTGCTGATTTGGAGTCAGCAGAGGTAGAAGGTGCTACTCTTGAGCACTATCGGCAACAATTGAAGGTAGTAGAAAGGCTAACACAGCGTTTGGGTAAGTTAGTCAATGATTTGTTGTTTCTAGCACGCCAAGATAGCGGTATCAGCAAAGAAAGCTTTTCTCCTTGTCCTGTAGACGCTTTGCTGATGGAAGTGGTGGAAGAACAACAACTGTTAGCTGCGGAAAAAGACATCACCCTCAGCTTTAAATTAGTTGATCCTCCTGCTAGCGAAACTAACCCCGAAATGCTAGAGAATTGGTTCACACTGATAGGCAATTGGGATCAATTGGTGCGGTTGTTTACAAATTTGATTGGCAATGCTTTGCGCTACACAACCTCATCCGGATGGGTAAATGTGGAATTGGCGCGGATAGAAGAAAACAATCGTGTTTCGGGACTGCGTTATGGTAGTCCCCAGCTGCAAGTAAAAATTAGTGATACTGGTATTGGTATTCCTGCGGAAGCACTACCGCGTTTGTTTGACCGCTTTTACCGGGTAGATCCGGCGCGTACTCATACAAATAGCAAGACAGCAACAGAAAATACTACTGGTTCGGGATTGGGGTTAGCGATCGCCCTAGCTATTGTTGAAAACCATCACGGTCAAATTCAAGTTGAAAGCACTGTCGGTATAGGCACTACTGTCACTGTCACTTTACCAATAGGTCTTGAGACTTAATAGTGTACTCAATTGATGTTTCTTGTGACAGATTTCAGCGTGTTTCCTATGGTAGATGAAAAAGAGTAATTGTACTTATTAATTTAGATGGCAGTGCTTGATGAAGTGAGTCAAAAATTATAACTCTAGCAGTTTGATATCACCACTCTTGAAAACTTATTCAGTACTTCTACAAACTGCTGAGTTGTTATTGGTCACCATCGCTTGATCCATAACCTATATATAAAAAACTGGAGGATTTAATGCAAACAGAAATCAGAGAACAAGATAGATCCTTTTTGGAAAAGGTAATGCGCCAGGCTGGTTTGTCAGATGTTTACGATGCTAGGGATATAACAGAAGTAGTATTTCGTACGATGCGCGACATGATGACTACAGAAGCAGCCGATCGCGTCGCAGATGAATTACACAAACCAGCTGAAGTGAAAGATGATACAAAGTTGCACGAGGTTGCAGACTTGTGGAAGGATACTAATCCCATCGTTGCTTTCTTGAGCCGGGTGCGTCCACCTTTAATTATCAAATCTGATACATTTTTATTCCGTATCAATCAAGAAGCAGGTTTACAACCAGATGTAAATGTAGAAAATGCAGTCAAGGCTGTATTTTCAGCAACCAAGGACGAATTATCTGAAGAAAGAGTCAAGGAAATCACTGAATTTTTACCTGACAAAATTCGCCAACTATGGGAAGAAGCTTAAGTAAGTATTAAATTAAAATTAATACGGCACTCTTTCTTGAGCGTTGGAAGTTAGGAATTGTAAACAGTTCTTAACTTCTAACTGTTCTATTTCTAGAGATAGAGTTTTATTACTTTTGATCGAAACTAATATTGCAAATCTTGTTTATTTTCATTCCCCTAGTGAGAGGAAGAAAATATTATCGATTTGTTAACCTTTAATTAAAACTTTTGGATTTAATATACTAATTCTCCATGACAATGAGTTCTAAGTCACTTACCTGTAGTACCCTTTGCTAATTAGATATATCAGAGATAGGGGTAATTATAAAGCTCATCGCTACAGAGAATTAGTATAAAACTCAAAACTTATCTATATCAACTGTATTACATTGACTGACTATCTCTAGCATTTGGAAATCAGAGGTAAAAATGAACAAAATATTTCGCACATCTACTAAATTACTGGGTGTTGTTTGCAGTGGGTTAGTGATTGGTGTATCAGCAATTCCGCAAGCGGTAATGGCACAACAACAGCCTACCGCCTCTCTTTCCAAAGTTAACCCCTGCCCCAGTATTTTCTACGAAGAACCACATAATAATAGAGTATTGGTTCCACAAGGATGCCCACCCAATGCTTTTACCCAACGACAAGCAACACAAGGAATTTCTCCGCGTGAAACTGTTCCTGGTACTCCGTCAGTCAGTGTGATTCAACCACCTTTACCAGAAAAACAGTTTGACCCAGTCGCTACGATTACACCTAGCAATGGCAGAGTAGATGTGAGGCTCAAAAATAACACCAATGCTGCGATCGCATATCAGGCAATTGGGCATACTAGACAGCGTGTTCTCCTAGGTAGACAAGAAGTTGTATTGCGAGGCTTGCCAGTAGCAATTACTATCACTGCTGTTCGCCAAGATGGTGGGTTCTTGAGAATGACTCCAACAACCTCTGAGTCAGGATTATTAGAACTGGCTTTGGATGAAGCCACGGAATTTAGAAACAGTCAAACCGCAATCAGAATTCAACAAGATGGCCAAGTCTATTTGAACTAAGTACAGCTTTGCGTAAAAGCGTAGCGATTTAAAACACTCCAGGGACGCAAATGTAAACGCACCAAGGGCGCTGACTCTTGGTGCTAAAATTTCGGCATGAACTTATGCAATGTTGTACTAAGTGACAAGGGAAAGTTTGCGATCGCTGGAAACCTTACTAAATTAGGGTTTGCAGGTCTCCGTTTAATTCTCATCTATCACAATTTCGTCATAATTTTGGGCATGTAGAGACGTTGCGGTGCAACGTCTCTACAGGGTTTAAATGTCAATCGATTTGTCTTATCCGAGCAGTATTGTCATCTCTCAATATTTATTGAGAATAGTCACGTAATCATCAGGGTTTTGAAATCCAATTTTATGGCGATCGCCAGTTTGAGAAAAATGTGGGTAATGACAAGCTTTTTAAGGGGGGCTATAGAAAATTATCTGTATCAACATTTAGATCAATATTTTAGAGAAATGGTATCAGTTCAGCATTGCAAAACGCGATCGCCGCTTTTTTTGTTGATAGCTTGTGCAAGTGCGATCGCGAGTGCAATAATAGCCTTGTTGATGAGCTTTATATCGTTCCCAGCCTCAGGCTGAGAACGAGGGATGAGGGAAGGGTGAGGTAACTACTGATAAATACTGATAATTTGCGTCAAATATTGTGTCAATGTAAACGCATCTACTCCCAATTCTGTTCGCTCTTGGGCTGCTAAAATTCCGGCTTGAGCGTGCCACCAAGCAGCAGTTGCAACCATCTCTTCTAGAGGCTTTTGGCGCGTTACAGCTTGTGCGATTAATCCACCCATTAATCCGGTTAAGACATCACCACTGCCACCCCGCGCTAAAGCTGGCGTACTTTCGGGATTAATCCAAGCTGAACCTTGGGGATTGGCGATCGCAGTTCTTGCCCCTTTCAACAACACCACTGCCCCGCTTTGCATTGCAGCTTCCCGCACTGCTTTGACTCTGTCTTGTTTAGCATCGGGTAAATCGGGAAATAAGCGTTTGAATTCACCTGTATGAGGTGTAAGTACTGTTAATGCTTGTCGCACCCCCCCTAATCCCCCCCTTAGCAAGGGGGGATTAGGGGAGGTTCCCATCTCTGCCAGAATATTCAAACCATCAGCATCGAGAACCAAAGGAATTGTGCTTTCTAACACCTGTTGTAAAATCGGGCTGGCATCTTTGGTTAAACCGGGGCCGCAAGCGATCGCATTAAATGAATTTAGATCGCTGTTTTCTGGCAATTGTAGTTGGGCGATCGCACCTGTTTCTGTCTCTGGACAACCGATAATTAGCGCTTCTGGCAAATGGCTAACCAAGATCGGTTTGAGAGACTCTGGCACAGCAATTGACAGCATACCAACTCCACTAGCCCGTGCTCCCAACCCAGTTAAAATTGCACCTCCAGAATAGCGACGCGAACCGCAAATCAGCAGCAAATGCCCTTCTTTATACTTGTGGGTGACAGCAGGACGAGGTAAAGGCAGAGTTGAAAAAGCAGTGGCTTTGGTGATGCGTTTAACGCTGGGTGCATCCCCAAGTATCGCTTGTACGTCCGCCCAGGGAATATCAAAATCAATTAACTCCGCTTTGCCAACGTATTCCAAAGCATGGTCTTGCAATAAACCCAACTTCCACAAACCCAGACACAGCGTATGAGTGGCGCGGATCGCAGTTCCTAGAAATTCACCAGTATCGGTATGCAAACCCGAAGGCACATCGATACTAACAATTGGTGTAGACCTTTCATTTAACTGATTAATAGCACTAGCAACAGGGTCTTTAAGATCTCTTTCCAACCCAAATCCAAACAAGCCATCAATTAATAAATCACACTCTGGCAAATCGTCTATTGCTTCATAACATGGAATGCCCAAACTCTGAGCATACTGTAAATGCTGCGAAGTTAATTCCTTGAGCTTAGAGAAAGGGCAATAGATACAGACTGCATACCCGCGAAAGTGCAACTCACGAGCAACTACCAAAGCATCTCCGCCATTGTGACCGGGGCCGACGAGGATTCCCACACGAGGAGGGGAAGAGGGGGGGATAGGGAGAGGGGGGAAAGAATAATTGTTTACATACCTCCCCCACTCCTCCGCTCTTCCACTCCCCCATTCACCTTTACTAGGAGTTGGAGGGATCATTTCCGCAATGCGACGGGCAATCAGTCCCGCCACCTTTTCCATCAAAGCCGCCACAGGCATTCCCGCTGCAAAGATACGCGCTTCAATATCGCGCATCTGTTGTGCTGTCACTACAACTTGCAAAATTAGTTCTTGCCTGTTCATCAATAGAATTTTTCGTTGTTTGTTGTTTGTTGGTAGTTGTTTGTTGTTGTGCAAACAACTACCAACCACTAACTACTAACCACTAACCACTAACTATTACTCTATCTTGCGTAGTAAACTCTAGCGTTACCGAATCCTATAGATTGGAGATAATTATTCCATTGCTCTGCCTGTAACCTATTAGCAAAAGGCCCGACTGCTACATGCGCTCCTAGTGGCTGATTTCTGGTGGTGACGGCCGCTTTTTGTCCGATATTGTTTTTAATTTGGTCGGCAATTGAAGCTATGTTTTCTGAGTGAGCGGGAATGGCTACATAGTAGTAATTAGGTACTTCTGGCTGATAGTTGTTGACAGGTTGATAATTGTTAACGTGAGAGTAAGTCGTGATTATCTGATCCTGACCATTCGCAAAGTTGGCAATCCGCGCCCCATATATACCGTAGGCTGCTAGTTGTTGGATACGCTGTTGGGCATTGGATGGTTTGCTAAAGGTTCCTGCCTGAATTACAGAATGTCCTTGAAATTGCCGTATATAAGCTGTCGGTTCAATTAAACGTACTTGTTGCAGGGTTTGGACATTATTACTCTCAACATAAACCAAGTAGCGCTTAAAGTTTTGGCGATTTTGATTAAAAGGCGTCGCCTGATATTGTCTGTCACCCCGGTTAATCATATACTCCTGGGGAGTTACATTCACTTGGGGAACAGTATATTCTTGAATATTTGTCGGTAGGGGCGGCAAGAGATCGTTGCTACTCGCTGGAAGAGTTGGCAAGAGTGTTTGCGCTGGTGTGGGAATAGAGTGGCAAATAAAGACCAAGCATCCTCCCAATAAAGCACCCACAATCAAAGATGGTTGGGTAAAGCGTAGAAATGCTATAAGTTGAATTGGTAATGCACTCGACATAGTAGCAGAAAAGTTTGTAGATAATTTCCTACAGAAACTAATTAGTTACCTGTTGTAGTAATTACATAGTGGTAGCTTAGAAATAAGAGCCTAGCAATATGTTTACGGATATGAAAAAGGTCGTCGTTGGACTATCTGGCGGCGTTGACAGTTCCACCGCCGCCACCATTTTGCACAATCAAGGCTATGAAGTGATTGGTTTGACCCTTTGGCTGATGAAAGGCAAAGGTCAATGTTGCTCGGAAGGTATGATTGATGCGGCTCTTATCTGTGAACATCTGGGTATTCCCCATCACGTTGTTGATATTCGGGAAGTCTTTCAGACAAATATTGTTGATTATTTAGTTGCTGGTTACAGTGCCGGGATTACGCCTTTACCTTGCTCGCAGTGCAATAGAACAGTCAAGTTCGGCCCGATGTTGGAGTATGCCCGCGAAAAATTGGGATGCGATCGCATTGCTACAGGTCATTATGCCCGGATTAACTATAACGAAGCAACTGAGCGTTATGAACTCCTGCGGGCAGTAGATCGTAACAAAGACCAGACCTATTTTCTCTATGACTTGTCTCAAGATTTACTGGCAGGAACAGTATTTCCCCTAGGTGAAATGCAAAAAAGTGAGACTCGCCACATTGCCGCCGAACATGGACTTAAAACCGCTGAAAAGCCAGAAAGTCAGGACTTATGCCTAATTGAAGCTAACGGTTCCATGCGGGCATTTCTGGATAAATACCTGGCACCCAAAAAAGGCGATATTGTTGACATTGACGGTAAGGTGCTGGGTCAGCATGATGGTGTCCATCATTACACGATCGGACAGCGCAAGGGCTTGGGAATTGCCGCTGCTGAACCGCTGTATGTAATTGCTTTGGATGCAGTTAATAACAAGGTGATAGTGGGCGATCGCACTAAAGCAACTCAACCAGAATGCACCGTGCATCGAGTCAATTGGGTATCGATCGCCGAACCCGCTAGCCCGATTCGTGCCGAGGTGCAAGTCCGCTATCGTTCCACTCCCGTACCAGTAACGGTAATTCCCTTGGAAAACTCCCGCGTGCGCGTAGTATTCGATGAACCCCAATTCAGCATTACTCCTGGACAAGCTGCGGTGTGGTACGAAGGAGAAAAAGTCTTGGGTGGTGGAATAATTGAGCAGTTTAAGTAAAAGGGACTGGGAATTAAGGATTGGGGATTAGGAATTGGGCATTGGGAATTGGAAATTGGTTTTCTTACCGATGCCCCATGCCCTTTGCCCCATGCCCCATGCCCCAGTCCCCAGGGAGAGGAGCGGCGTTCACCCAACGCCGCTAACATAAAGGTATAGCGGGGGAATCATGAAACGCGACCAGTTTCGCGCAGCATTACTTAACAACAGAGATCTCTAAGTAGTCTAGTCAATAGCTCCTAGCCCCGCTTTTTGAGGGGATTGGGGGATCTAATATTTTGCAAGGTTAAGGTGAATTGATATTACCACTACCCAGCCCCCACTCTAAAACTGGCCAATCCACTCCGCGATAATAGCGTGTCATGTCGTCAAACTTCCGCAGTTCAGCGCGGTGTATCAAAAATTCTGGCGAGTTCAACAACCATTGCTGATTCAACTGCGAAAACATAGTAGCAAGGCGATCGCGATCTAGTTGCGGTGGCACTTCTCCAAAATAACCTAATGTGATGTGAGCAGTGAAATGATACTGTTGTTCAATGCCCAAAGCAATTAGGTTGGAATTTTGGTATATCGCTCGACGAAAGTTAACAATCTCCTCGTAACAGCTTTCATCTTGGGGTACTAGACAAATACCCACAGCTCTTGGCATTACCATTAGTCCTAGCGTTTGCCAGCGAACGGGATGAACCGCACGTGTCATCGATTGTTGATATTGCTGAACTATTTCGGCGAAACAAGAGCGTAATTGCTGTTCAAACTCGGGTTTTTTTTCGCAGGCGTCATAGAAAGCACTATCCCAAATTAAGTCTGCTAACGTTAAATGAAAACTAGCAGCAGGTACAGGTACAATCAGATCGCAACCAACAGGTAACTGCAAGAGTTCTTGTTGGTAGCCTTGCAACTGAGTATAGAAAGCAGAGTTTTCTGTCTCGTCTTCCCAAGGGGGAGTAATCACCGTATAACCAGGAAAAGGCACAGCTTGTCTTTCCCGGTCTGGTGTAGGCTGAAACTTAGAAGATTCCTGGATATGCTGGACTTGGATTCCATAAGCTTCTGGCAGCGTCATTCGTGCTACCCGGTTTAGGTAAGTTTGATAATTATCGTCCAATTTTCATATCCTCGCGCTCTCACGCTTATTGATTTTAGGCAAATTTACCAAAAATAGGGAATAGGAAATGGGGAATAGGAAATGCAAATTTTATCTTTCACTCCCCCAAAGCCCCAACCCCAGAGGGGGCCCCTAGCCCCCACTTCCCCACTCTCTTACTCTCCCACTCTCCACAGGAGGTTCCCCATGCCAATCTATGTTTACTGGGGTGAGGATGATTTTGCGATTGAAAAAGCGGTTGCAGCTTTGCGCGATCGCGTCGTTGACCCACTATGGACTAGTTTTAACTACACTACATTCTCTTCAGACGCAGGTGATGATGGTGCGATCGCTGGATTAAATCAAGTGATGACACCACCGTTTGGTGCTGGTGGTCGTTTGGTTTGGCTTGTAAATTCCACCCTTTGCCAGCATTGCCCGGACAATTTTTTATCTGAACTGTCGCGAACCTTATCAGTAATTCCCGAAGATTCATTTTTATTAATTACTAGCCGTAATAAACCTGACGAACGGCTCAAAGTCACTAAACTTTTGAAACAATACGCCACTGAATTCCGCGAATTTCCTCTAATTCCGCCTTGGAAGACAGATCTGCTCGTGCAATCTGTACTGAGCGCTGCTCAAGTAGTTGGTGTAAAATTAACTCAAAAAGCCGCAGATATTTTAGCTGAAGCTGTAGGCAACGATACGCGGCTACTGTACAATGAGTTAGAGAAAATACAGATTTATGCCTATGGCAGCGACAAACCACAAGATACAGATACCGTTGCTCAACTAGTTAGAAATACTAATCAGACTAGCTTAAAATTAGCAGCAGCAATCAGGACAGGAGACACAGCCAAAGCTTTAGCAATCTTGGCCGATCTCATCAATGCTTGCGAACCAGCTTTGCGGATAGTTGCCACACTGGTTGGTCAATTTCGTACCTGGTTGTGGGTAAAAATCATGATGGAAAGTGGTGAGCGAAATTCACAAGCGATCGCTCAAGCTGCTGAAGTAAGTAACCCCAAGCGAGTTTACTTTTTACAACAAGAAGTTAAGTCACTTTCTGTGCAGCAACTTATTGCCTGTTTACCTATTCTATTGGAATTAGAAGTTAGTCTTAAGCAAGGAGCAGTGGAGATGTTGGTTCTTCAGATGAAGATTATGGAATTATGTCAAGTATGCCGAGGAAATTGACAAAAATAAGTGAATTTAGGATAAATTCAATATTTTCTTGGAACTTCTTTCTTCTAAAATAATTCATTGAGATTAACCAAAGCTTAACTGTAGTTGTTTTGCACACAGCAAATGAATAGATTGCATCATCTTTATTACCAACCTAGCTTAACTAGGATGCTCTCTCAATCTTTATTTTTCGGTTCTCTTACTATTACTAGTCTAGTTTCTAGTGCTTTGATTTTTAGCTCAAACGTTCATGCCCAAAATACATTACAACTCGACAATACACAAATACTCAACTACTCCAAAGTGATACTGCGGATGGAGCCAGAACGCCAACAAGCTTTTGACAAAATAAAAAAAATTATTGGCGATCAAGAAGTTCCTAAGATTGTTTGTAACGATCCCAATAGCTACAATTCTCTACCATCCCAAGCTAGAGACGTGGCAATAGATTATTGCAATCGCTCTCAACAGATCGTCGAAGCTAATGGTTTAAGTATCGATGAATTCAACAGAATTACTGTCGCATTACAAGATAATGAAGACTTAAAACGAAAGATTTACAATAATTTAATCCGCCTACAAAAAAATCCTGAAAATCAATAAGCAAATTTCAAAAAAATTCCAGATGATCTCGGGGAAAATTATTATCCCCCGATACTCCCGGAAGTAGTGTGTGTGAACATGAGTAATTAACCATTAATCAATAATAGTATTAAGAAGCCAGTAAATTTACCAAAGCTTATTTTTAGATTCACATTGTTTTATTTTCTTACCATCGAATTGACAAATATTGCCGCAAAAGTAAATCATTTTCAAGCATTTTCTAGATACGCTTGTCGCTTAGCATGAATATTTTTCATGTGTTTTTTCACTGTATTGATGCTAATGTAAAAATGAGCAGCAATTTCTTTGTAGCTATAGTTAACTCGATAAAGACACCAAATTTCTGCCTCTCGTCGCGTCAAATTGTATTGTTTTATTTCTGCGATCGCTGCATTTCTAACAGACTCATATCTATTTTCAATAGTCACTAGTAAGCAAGAGTGCTTCAATCTTGCTAGATCCAACCATCTCACGCGAATCCGAAAAATTTTTGACTTGTCTAGTAAAATTTCATCCGACAGAATCAAGAGTTTGTTGGGAAATAAATTGCGGCTTTCAATTAACGATTCGCAAATTCGCCAAATCACTGTTGGTACTTGATTTTGGCGGTAGCTACCTTGATTGAGTTGACAACAAATGCGATGAGCAGATGCGTTAGCATGAATGAGTTCACCTGTTTCGCTAATAATTAACAAGCCATCTTGCAAGCCTTCTATAACCTCTTGCAAAAAATAAGCTTGCTGCCAGTAATTAAGTGTAATATTATCTTGCTTTTGAATTTCAACAGACGATTTTGCTGATATTTTTGTGAAAGCAATCATATTTACTAATTTTAAGTTAAAATATGCACATAGAATAAAAAGCGTTAATGTTTATTATTCCTTGGCTCTGAATTTGCATTTCAATGAGCCTCCTTTTATTCAGGAGGTTGGGTAATCTAAATTTATTGCCACATCATAAATAATTGGATTAGTGTTTAGTTATTGATAATTAAACACTAACTATTATCATTGTTAAGTTTATTTACGCTTTAATACTTCTGCGTAAATTCTATTTGTCTAAGGTTTCACGATCTAAATACAAATCTTTTATTGTCTATTTCGGATATCAAAATACTGGTGATGATTTTATTGGGATTGCCAGACTTTAAAGTATTGTTGACCGAATTCGTCGGAAGGCAGTCCCAATGAAAAAATTTTCATCACCATGCATGAAAAACCTCACCCCCTGCCCCTCTCCTTAACAAGGAGAGGGGTGTATGATAGGATGGGATGAGGTTACTTTTTTTCAAGTCAGAGGGCAGTCCCAATGCATTCTCGAACTACTGCACCTTCCCCTCTCTTTGCTGATAGCTGTGCTACTTGTTTTTCAAACCCGTCGAACCGATTTAAAAAAAATAAAAACGCCCTCCCCAATTGGGAGGGCGTCAGTTATACAAGCTAAGACTTATTTATTAGCCGTTGATAGCAGGAGCGCTGATTGCAACAGGAGCAACTTCAGCACTAGCCAAGTCGAGAGGGAAGTTGTGAGCATTGCGCTCGTGCATAACTTCCATACCCAAGTTAGCGCGGTTGAT
>NZ_JACAEU010000024.1:0-67775 GCF_013388695.1 Fischerella sp. | reverse complement strand
TCATGAATTATGTGTGCATACATTTTTGTAGTTCGATGCCAAATCATTGTAGAGACGTAGCAATGCTACGTCTCTACATACCCGTGAATTGTAAATTCATATCTTGATTCAGCAACGCCGCAATTTGAAATTTACTGGCGGACAGATGATGGAAGTACCTGCAAGTCCATCTAAGGTGTTTTGATAGTCATACGTCTGGGACACAAGTGCGGATATCTCTAGATAAGTCTGTTGTTTGGGAGATATCTTCTCAGTAAATAGAGATACCACGGAACTCAAAGCATTTTCTTGGAAAATATCCCCATCTAATAGCTTTGTTTGCCACTGTTCATAGGTCATCAACTGCACTGGATAACCGAGAGCATTGATACTCATCACTAACTTGCGCATGGGCAATGGCTGGGGATTGAGTATGTGAAAGGCTTTCCCAATAGATGCTTTTTGTTTCGACAAATGGGCGATCGCTCTACTTACATAGTCTACAGGAGTCAAATTGAGGGTGACATCTAAGTCAGGCGCACTCTTGAGATCGATAAAGCCTTTGAGCATTCTAGATATCAGATCGTTGGTTTGAGATGCACCTGTTTGACTATGTCCTACAATCGTGCCTAATCTATAAATACAGGTAGGAATGCCACGTTTCCTTGCTGCCATCACCAATTTCTCAGCTACCCATTTACTTTGGGCGTAGCCATCGGAGAGTCCTTCATAATGAGCAAGTTCGTCTGACTCCAAGATCACCTTCATTTCCTGATATGTAGGTGATTGGAATACATCCAGAGTAGAGATGAAGTGTACGGGTTTGACTTTGATTTGACTTGCTAATCTCAAGATTTCCTGGGTTCCCAGAACATTGGTAGCTCGTAGTGCAGCGTAGGGATAAATTAAATTAACAAACGCTCCATTGTGATAAATAACATCTATTTCTCTCGCCAACTCACTAAAAAGCTGTTCATTTAGCCCCAAAAACGGTTTTGATAAATCCCCAACAACTGGAATAATTCGGGAATTTAACTCATCATTCCAAAGTAAATAGCGTTCTAAGTTTTGGCGAATTTTCTGCTTGCCTACCTCAGCACTTGCAGCACGAACCAAACAATAAATACTGGCTTTGGGGAACTCTTGGAGTAGTTCGCGCAGTAAAAAAGCTCCAATGAAACCTGTTGAACCAGTCAACAAGAACCGTTGAGGTTCAGTTATAGATTGACTGGAAATAGTATCGGGACGGATTGTCTCATCTAAGCTGGCTTCAGCATATAAATCTCTGGGGTTCCCTCGCCCCTGTATTGCTTCGACAAGTCCAGCTATAGTAGGTGCTTGGAGGAGATTCAACAGAGGCAATTCCACTTGTAAAGTTTCTCGCACCCTAGCCAGCATCTGCACTAATAGTAAAGAATTTCCCCCCAACTCAAAGAAGTTGTCATGTATCCCTACTGTCTCAATGCCTAAAACCCGAGTCCAAATTTGAGCTAGCTGTCTCTCAACTTCGGTATGGGGTGCAACAAAAGCCTCGTTTAAAACAGGTCTGTCTTGATTGGGTGCTGGGAGCGATCGCCGATCTATCTTACCATTGGGTGTAAGTGGCAAGGAATCCATCAAGACAAAAGCAGACGGAATCATGTATTCGGGCAATTTCGCTTGCAGAAAAGAGCGCAAGTGTGTGAAAGACAATCCCTGAGAATACCTAAAAGCCCAATCAATAGATTTAGCGATCGCTCTAAACAAATTCCTACCAAAACTTCTGGTTCTACATTCAAAGTCTGCAAGTAGTGAGCTAGCTGATTTGCCCGGTGATTCAGTTCTCTATAAGTAAGCTGTTCGTCTACAAAAATTACTGCGACTCGATCGGGTGTCAGTTCTACTTGCAATTCAATCCACTGATGAATACATAAATTCTTTGGATAATTCGCTTGAGTTTGATTCCATTCTTCAAGCAAATGATACAATTCTGCTGTAGTCAAAAGCGACAAATCTAAGGATTGCTGTGCTAGATTGACTATAAAACTAGTCATTAAAACATCCTCCGGCTCTGGTGCTGCTCCAGGTTCAGTGCAGCCCTTTCTTCAGGAGCCTGAGCCACTAAGTGATTTCTGCTGTAAAACCAGAAGTAGAGAATTGCGATAACCATGAACATAGCAACGCCCCAAGCACCAGGCTGGTAGGCAGGTACAGACAAACAAGCAGCTAGAGCAAGAATTGCAAGGGCAGTACCAACAGCTGCACCCCCAATCCCGAGTGGGCTTTGATAGGAACTTTCTAATTCGGGGCGATCGCTTTTGAGCTTTATATAGCTCAATAACACCAGGATATAGATGATTAATGCCCCAAAAACCGCCATATTCAACATTACATCTTTGACTGGACCCCCTAAAACATCAAGGGTAACTGCACAAACCAATCCAACTACCGTACCCAGAAGTAATGACCTGTAAGGGGTATAAGTTCTACCAGTGACCGCCAGCCAGCGTGGGATGTACCCAGCACGAGCAAGAGAGAAGAATGTCCGTCCATAGGCGTAGATAGTAAAAATGAAGCTAGCAAGCAAGCCACAAGACATTAAGACTGCTGTGGCAAACGTGGCAACGGGGCCGTGACCAAAGTAAGCCTTCAATCCATCTCCCAAGGGAGCGCTCGATTGACCAATAGCAACAGCGCCATCGCCCACGCCAGAGTTCAGTATCAAGGTAAATACTGAAAGGACAACCAAGGTGAACATGGCTGCGATCAGGGAAGCAGGCATATGGCGATACGGATCGCGGCTTTCCTCGGCAGCAAGTGGCATTTGCTCGATCGCCAGGTAAAACCAGATAGCATAAGGAATGGCGGCAAAAATCCCTTGCACCCCTTTGGGTAGCCAGGTTGTAGATTGACCAGGATCGGCAGGAACGTTGAAAAGAAGGTCTATTCTGAACTCGCCCAATATCAGCATATTCACATAGAAGATCGCTAACATCATAATCGCTATCAGCGTGATGAAATGACCTATATTGAAAGTCTGTTCCGTGCCCCAGATATTAATTGCCGTGAAGATACCGTAGATGACCACCCAAACAAGATAGACTGGCACACCGGGAATCAATGGCTGCAAGTAGCTGGTGACAGCAATAACAGCTACAACTGGAGCAAGTACGTTCTCAATAATCATGGCTACACCGCAGACATAGCCCCAAAATGGACCAAAGGCACTGCGAGTGAAGGAGTAAAGCCCTCCTGTATGCGGGAGCATCGTTGACATTTCTGCGAGGCTGTAGGTTAGACATATATACATGACTGCCATTAGGAAGGTAGCAATTGTCATCCCCCAAAAGCCGCCTGCTGTTAAACCAGAGTTCCATCCAGTGAAATTACCTGAGATGACAACGCCGACTCCGTAGCTCCATAACAGCCAAAAACCAACATTTCCTCTTAGTTGCTTCTGCCTGAAATAACTCTCGTTGACGCTTTTATAGTGAACAAAACCCCTCGATATTTGGTGAAACATAGCCTATTTTCCACAAATTAAACAATTGCGTTCAGATATCTCACTCACGCCGCAACTGCTGACGGCTGACATCAGTTCAACCGATGTGTACCTCTACCCTACGGGAATGCCTTACGGTGCACGAGAAGCTGTTACTCTGCAAGAAGCACCCTACGGGCGACTAAGTGTCTACGCCTACGAGATAGTGTGGGGCTTTTGGCGGGTTAAGCTAATTATTTCGTATCACCTGAAGCCCGGATGGCATCAAGGAGATAAGTAGGCGAGCTATGTTTGCTGAACCGTCGTTTAGCTACGAGTAAAAAGTGGATGTTAAAAGATAATTTGGTATCAAACGATCGCTTTCATGATTCTTCTCACACTCAATCCGGTTTTTATTTACCTTAGGCGAAGTCCGCACAGGGTCTACGATGGAAAAGGCTAGGCTTTTACTAAAAGACGCAAAAACCGAGAGTCTACACAACACTTATGGGTTCTGGTGGACTTTCTGTGGCTGCGTTCGCTTAAAGCTTTGCGAAGCAGTATTCCGCTCGCCAGGGAAAAAAAGGGTTTATACAAGTTTGGTATTTAAGATAGCGACCGATCAGCTATTATGCAGGCAATGTTATACCAATTTGAAAATTGATTGCGACAGATAGAGCGCTCAATCTGATTACAAGTAAATCTTTCACAATCACGCCACGTCACGCTAAGCGCTTTATGGCGGGGAATCATGCACGGGCAGTATCTCCTGGGGTAAACCCCCAAGACCAGATTGCCCCATCACCGCAGTGGCTCAAAAATCCAAAATTTAAAATCCAAAATGGTATGAACTTGCTTACTTGTAAATTTATCCTAGTAATAGTGACAAACTGGGAACAAAAAAAGTAGCAAAGTTTAAAACCCCTTTGGGGAGTCAACAGTCTAGAGTCTAGAGTCCAAAACCTATGGGTGGGGAGTTAAACTCTACCCAAGGGATGAAAAAAATATGGGTAGGGATTTTTACCCTACCCAATTTTTCTGTTGACTTTTGACTTTTGTTAAAATCACGAAATTTTGGTCTTTACCGTCACAGAAACTGGGTTTTTAGGATGAGTGAATCGATGTTCTAAATTGATAGCTCTTGACTAATGACCAGCAATTAGTTGTGACTCGCTCCTGCTAAGGGAAAAATGATTTCCTCTAGCGTTCGTAGTAATTCTTGCTCGTTATAAGGTTTAGAAAAGTAGGCTCTCGCGCCTAATTGCATCGCTAGTTGGCGATGTTTGTCACTGCTGCGAGAGGTGAGCATGGCAACTGGTATATTTTTAAAGTCGTTGTTTGATTTTATACGTCCTAAAAAACCATATCCATCAATGCGCGGCATTTCAATATCACAGATTACAGCTTGGACTTTCAAGCCATTTTGCAGTTTTTCTAAAGCATCTTGACCGTCTTTGGCTTGTTCTACTTGATACCCTCCTTTCTCCAAAGTCAACGCTAAAAAACGCCGGACATTAATTGAATCATCAACAATTAAGATTGTTCCTTTTTGGTCTCTTGACGAATCTATAAGTTTGTCCTCAGATGTGGTGAGGAACACTGTCTTTAACCTAGCTGATGGTAGTTGAGTGCTTCTAGGCGATCGCTCGTTAGCAGCAATCCAATACAATAATTCATTAATATTTACCAACGCCACTACTCGACCATCGCCCAAAATCGTACAGTTATTAAAGCCAGCAGGCAGAGGAATATTTCCTTCGATGCGGCGGATGGCAACTTCCTGTTCACCCCAACAACGGTCTATTTGTATGGCTACTGGTTGATTGTTGCCTTTAACAATTAATACGCTGGCAGCGTTAATTGCAGGGGGAGTTTCGAGGTGAGGGTTGTCGTACCGAGGACAATTAAACTCTAAGTAGCGACCAAGGCGAATCAAGGGTATCATGGTTCCCTGCCAATTGATGACTTCGCTATTCAGCATCGGGAATACATGCTCGCTTTGCAGTAAGAAGATTTCTGAAACTGTATCTGTGGGGAAAGCCAAAAGCATACGATTGCTTTCTACGAGCAGCACTCTTGCTACGGAGAGGGTAAATGGCACTGATAAAGTGAAGGTAGTTCCTGACCCTGGTAAGGTATCCACTTTAACGTCGCCCCGCACTTGTTTAAGATTACTGCGAACTACATCCATGCCAACACCACGACCAGATAAGGTTGTGACTTGGTCTTTGGTACTAAAACCTGGCTCAAAAATCAGGGATAGCAGTTCTTCATCGCTAGCTTGCGCTAGCAGCGCTGCATCTAACCCCATCGCTAGGGCACGGGCACGAATTCCATCTAGAGAAATGCCTCGACCATCATCTCTGATCGTAATAATGGTGCGATTGCCTTGGTGAGTGGCTTTTATTTCAATCAATCCTTGCTCTGGTTTACCACAAGCACGCCGTGTGACAGCATCTTCGATGCCGTGATCGAAGGCATTTCGCATCAGGTGCATTAATGGCTCATTTAATGCCTCTAAGATGCTGCGCTCAATCAGCGTACTAGCCCCTTCTATTTTCAATTGCACATTTTTGCCAAACTCCACACACAACTCACGCAGGGCCCTTGGAAAGCGATCGACAATATCGGATAGAGGGCGCATCCTTACTTGTGTAAGCTTTCTCTGTAGCTGCTTGGATGTTTTGTTGAACTTCCTGGCAATTTGATCGGTATCGTCTATACTGAGTTGAATGTCAGCAGTAACTTCTTGCACCTGCACAATGGTTTCCATCACTTCTTGCGAGAGCAGGTTTAATTCGTTATACCGATCCATTTCTAAGGCATCAAATTTGCTTTCTATGCCATTTGTCTGATAGTTGTAGTCAGATGCAAAGCGATCGGAACCATTACTAGCTGGCAACGCTAGTGGTGATGCATTGTATGGCATCACGTTCTGAGTGGCGATTTTGTCGTAGGCTGTACGTAGTTCTTGATTTTCTCGCTCTAGAATTTGGACTCGCTGACCGAGATTGCGAATCAGTTTGCGTAATCTTTCTAGCTGCAAGTTCATGCCATTACGTTGGATGATTAGCTCCCCAAACAAGTCATTAATCAGCTCAAGTTGCTTGCTGGGTACTCGGACTGTATTTTCCTGAGTTTCGCGGTCTTTACCAAGACCAATTGACTCTCGTTTGGATTCAACAAACTTGTAATCTGTGGTGGGAATTTCTCTAGAAGTTACCGGAGTAGGCTCTGGCTGTGGTAGATCGTTTAGGGAATTACTATCATCGGCAAAGGCTGCTTCTAGGGCTTCAAAATCGGCAGCAATGATTTCTTCATCGAGCCAGGCTTCTGCTGCAACTTCGGTTTGGAGAAAGTCTTTATTATCTGCTGTTGTTTCAGTTTCCAGAAACTGTGGGATGATGAATTCTTGTGTTTCTAACAGGTCGGTTGTTGATTCTGTGGGAACTGTAAATTCATCTAGTTCGATTTTTGTTGGTAAGCCTTCTAGTTGATTTGTTAGCACTAATGCTTGCGATCGCCGCCATGCTGACAAAGCTGCACGAGCAATTTGTTCAATTTGACTGGAATCAGCAGTGTCTAAGTGGTTGGCAATTGATTCACACAGTTGAGTAAAAGCTGATAACTGGAGCATTTCACCCAAACCACCCAACTCAGCTGCCATTATGGCTACTTCTTCTTTCAAGCAAGGCTGTTGGCTATCTGTTAACACAGATTCTAGGCGCTGCAAACATCCCTCTACCTCAGTTTCAAAGAGTAAGGGTATAATATTTTGCCCATCATCCTCTGGTGAAAGTATAGTGGTAGCGTCTTCAGGAGTTGGATCGCCCAAACGCTGATGCAGTTCTTCAAAAACTGGGTAACAAAAGGTATTTAACCACTGCTCGTCTACTGTATTTCCTTCTGAGTGCAATTCCACTATCTGCCGCAGCCAATCAATTCCAGATAGTAATAAGCTTTGCAATTCCGTGTCAATTTCTAAAGAGTTTTTTCGTGTTTTTAAGACTTTAAAAGAATCTTCTAAACGGTGCGCCAAATCCGAGAGAGCACGAAATCCCATCATCCCCGCACCACCTTTGATGGAGTGGGCAGATCGCAGTGCAGCGTTAATTTTTTCTGGAGCGATGCGATGATTGGTCTCGATTTCCAGTAATATTCCCTCTAATGTGTTGAGATAATCTGTTGCTTCCTCCAGAAACTGCATCTGGATTTCAAATTCTTTGTCCTTTGACATAGCTGTTGTCCTTAGTCATTAGTTATTAGTTATTAGTTATTAGTTAGTGGTTAGTAGTTGGTAGTATTTTGTTGGTGGTTGGTGGTGAGCCAGCGCGCTCCAAAGGGGGTTTCCCCCATGAGTGACTAGCGAACCCGGAGGGTTGGTCGTTGTTTGAAATCACAAACAACAAACAACAAGCAACAAGCAACTAACAACTAATCAACTAACAACTAACTGACCTTGAACGTACCGACAGTTTCCTGTAATTTTTGGGAAATCTTCACAGTTTTTTGCAAAGATTCAGAAACTTGCAGGGAAGAGTCGCTTGTGCGTTTGGAAATGGTGGCGATCTGTTTCATCAATTCGCTCACAATTTGTGATATTTCCACACCAGAAGCTGTAGTAGTAGAAATTGATTGTACCAAAGCATCAATTTGTCGCGAAACTTCTAATATTTGACTGAGGCTGCCTTTGGCATCTTCAACAATGCGTGTACCTTCAACTACCTGGGTGGTTCCTACTTCCATTGCTTGCACTACTTCGCTGGTTTCGCGTTGGATATTCTCGACGATTTGCTCAATTTCTTTAGTCGCCGCCGCCGATCGCGCTGCTAGTTCGCCTACTTCTTCAGCAACAACGGCAAAACCTTGACCTTCTTCACCTGCACGCGCCGCCTCAATCCCAGCATTGATGGCTAACAAGTTAGTCTGCATGGAAATCTGGTTAATCAATGCCACAACTCGAGAAATCTGTTGGGTAGATTCTCCCAAGCGCTTCACTTTCTTAGCGGTTTCACCTACGGTTTCTCGCAGGTGTAAAATATTTTGTACTGTCATATCCATTGCTTGTCCGCTCTTGGTAGCAGTATCAGAAGCATTTTTGGCGATTTTAGCTGCTTGGTGGGCGCTGTCTGCTACTGCTTGGATAGACCCCGTCATCCGGTCAACTGCATCTAGGGTGCGGTTTATTTCAGCAGCTTGCGTCAGTGCTTCTTCTGCAAGGTTGCGGATTGAACCAGAGTTATCACCGATCGCATCATTTACTTGGATAGCGGCAATTTTGACTTGCGTGACAATATCTCGCAAACTTTCAACGATGGAGTTGAAAAAGTCAGCAACGGTGCCGATTTCGCCGGCGGTAACTTCTGCACGTACTGTCAAGTCGCCACTAGCTGCACCTTCTACGTTACTGAGCAATTCTAGCAGTTGCATTTGCAAGGCTTCTTTTTGCTGTCGTTCGTCGATGGAGGATTTTTCAGCTAGCGCCCTAGCTTGTTCTACCTCCTCTAGCAACTTGGCTTGTTCCATCGCGTAGCCGATTTGGGTGGCTAGCTGTTTAAATAAATCAATTTCTGGTTGTTGCCAAAGCCGGGGAGTCTGGCAATGATGGGCAATCAACAAACCTACTAATTGCTCTTCAATCACAATTGGTGCAATCAAATTAGCTTTGACTGCAAATTTTTCCAACATATTGATGTAGCAGTCGGCGTTGACCAGGTCTGCGTCTTGATAAATATTAGTAATCGCCCGTACTCGCCCATCTCTGTAAGTATTGACATGACGTTCCCGAAAACAAGGATCGTCGATATGTACTCCATGCATTTTGGGCAAACCAGCATTTACCGCTTCAGCGACGACGCAGCCATCCCAGACATCAGAATTAAATTCGTAAATAATGACTCGGTCTGTTTTCAGTGCTTGTCGAAGTTCTCGAACTGCTGTCTTATAGATATCCTCAACTTTGAGGTTTCGCCTAATCCGCAAGGTAATATCTGCAAGTATTTTTGCCCGTTCCGTTTCCTGTTCTTGTTCTTTGAGCAGGGTTTCTAGCTGACCTGCCATGTGGTTAATATTGGCATTTAAAATCCCTAACTCGTCCTCTCCTTCTACAATCAGACGAGTGTTGAATTCACCTTGTCCAAGTCTTTGTACTGTTGCTGTTGCTTTCAATATCGGTTCTGTAGAACGTTTGGCTATCCACGCGGCGATCGCTGCCACGATGATTGCTGTCAGTCCCGTACCAAGTGCGAAAGTCAATAACAATTCTTGTTGGGTTGCAAAAGCATTTTCTGTATTGGTTGCCAGCAGTACTTCCCATTTCAAATCTGGCAAACCTTTTAGCGGTTGGAGGCGTACGAAGCTTAATAACTGCGTGCGATTGCCATGAACTGGATCTAATCCGATTACAGTACTTTCTCTGAATGATGCTAGCTTTTTGTATACATCTGGATAATCTGTTTTAATGTTACTATTTAAGTGTTCCTCTTCCGCCGCCACGAACAAATTCCCAGAACTATCGAGCAAAAAATACTCCTCTACTGTTTTTGTATAAGTTTTTGCTAAGTTATCTAGTGGTTGTACGGCCATCCGCGTTCTGACGACTGCAATGATGTTCCCTGTACTGCTATCTTTAACAGGTGCCGCAATAAAAATACTATTTTTCTTTGTAGTAGGTGATACTTCTGGTTGACTGATATGAGGACGACCGCTTTTCTGTACCGCCTTGAAAAAATCGCGATCTTTGACGTTAGCAATGGCATCTGCTTGCGATTTTAAGATCAAATTACCGTTTAAATCATACAAAGCAATGCTGTCATAGATTTGATTGCCATCTACAGTTTTGGCATCTATAATCTTGTCCAGCATTGCTTGTTTTTCTTGAGGAGAAGTAGCTGCGCTAACGCTGGGATTGATCAGGATTGGCAGATTAGATATGAACTGAATATCTGAATACCGTTCAAACATGAAACGGTTGATTTGATCTGCCAAATCTTCAGCTTGAAATTGTTGAAGTTGGGAAGCTTTGTTTTGCAGGGAGTACTTCGTAAGTTGATAGGCAAGTGTACCAATCCCTAATACGGGCAGCGTCCCAATAGCGATCGCTAATATTGTTGCTTTCGTACCTAAACTGAGGCGTTTGAAAGCGTTATTAACACGATTGAGGCGAGAACGTTTAACATTTTTTTCATCAACGGGCAGACTCGGTAGTCGTACTAAACTATCTGTAATTGTTTGAGAAGAAACCATTGATCCCCGCTTTTCAACATCGCTACTCTTAGCTGCATCCGTCTTATTAAACATAAAATCAATTCCCTGAATAGGTGAAGAATAACCCCAAAAAATTCGTTTTTATAGTAATACACCCTAGTTACCATGCAGAATAGAAGATTGGACAATAGCCTGTGCATCTAATACCAGTAATATTTCCTTTTGTTGTACAACGCATCCGCGCAAATAGGGAACCAAACTGGAGGCGACTTGCCCAACAGGAGAGCGAATTTCATCAGGCATAAATTTTGTTGTACCTTTTATCTCTTGCACAACTAAACCTAAAAGCACTGATTCCACGCGAATAATGATAATACTAAACTGCCGAAATCTGTTGTCCAAGGATTCTAAATTGAGCATCCTTGGTAAATCTACAACCCAAACTATATGACTCCGCCAATTCATTAATCCCAGTATGCAGACTGGCATGTTTGGCATGGAAGTCACAGACTCCACAGGTACAACAATTGCTTCCTGCGTATACCTCATTGATAAAACGGCAGGGGCTTGTTTATTCAACTGAAATCGAAGATAGCCATCTTCCAAGTTATTGTGAGTTGGTTTAGAGGCCAGTGTAAGTTTTGAATTATTCATTGATTCAAATCGCCACTGATTTAATCGCACGCAAAAGCTGTTCGCGGGTGTAAGGCTTGGTTAAATAGGCATCTGCACCTTGTCTCATTGCCCATAACCTATCAATTTCCTGATTTTTGGAACTGCAAATCACAATCGGCACTTTCTGAGTCACCGGATTTTTTTTGAGAAAACGGCACAACTCAAACCCGCTCATTCCCGGCATGACAACATCAGTGACAATCACATCTGGCTGTTGTGAGGTGGCTTTCTCCATTGCTTCTTTTGCACCAGCTGCCTTAATAACGTTGTAGCCACTCTCTTTTAGATAGTGGCTCATTAGTTCTAATTCACTGGGAGAATCTTCCACAACTAAAATAGTCCCAAGCAAAGTTAAACTCACTCCTAAATCTCCTAAACAACTAATAGTGTTACTAAATCAAATTATCTTTTACATTCGGGCAATATGACATTAATCAAGGTGTTTAAACACCATTTTTAATAGATCCGACTGTGTAAATGGCTTAGTTAAATAGCCTGACGATCTCACCATTTTTGCCTTGGCTCTGTCTATAAATCCTGTTCTACCAGTCACCATGATTATAGGTGTATTCTTAAAAGCTGAATGTCTACGCAACAAAGAACATAGTTCATAACCATCCAAGTTTGGCATTTCTACATCTAATAAAATTAAGTCGGGTTTGCTACGAAGAATTTGCATTAACGCTTTCACCGGATCGTTAATCATTACAACTGCAAAAGTGCTTTCATCTAAAAAATTGCGAATAGAATTTAAGACTGTGGGACTGTCATCAATGCAGGCAACTGTATATAAGCTTCTACTAGCTGGTTGCAAAGGAATTTGGCGATGCAGGCTACTGCTTGATGTATCAACGAAATTGCTTTCTGTTGATAATTGTTGTTCGGGTTTGATTTGAGATTGCACCATCCTCTGGGATGGCGTTTTTGGCAAAATTGGTGGATTTTCTTCAGTAATAACCGCTGAGTGCTGTTCTTGGCGATTTCGTAGCTGCTTTTGACAATGTTCTACCAATAATCGCAAATCCAATCGACAAAACTTTGGCAGTTCATCTAAAGGAGTTTCACGATAAAATTCATAACTGCCTTGTTTTAAGGTCAAGAATGACTCCAGCACCTCTTTGGCTAATTCGTCTATTAAGATCGCTGCTTGCGGAGGAGTAATATAGTCTTGATTTACTAACCAGCAAATAGCTTGATAATCCGCGTGTGGCATTGATTGATTTTCATTCTTTGTTTCAAACATCAGCCGCATTTGCACGCGATTTGCACTTAATAAAGTCGGGATTTGTTGACTCAATCGTCGCAAGTGATTATCCAACCTTTCAAACAGTTTATCTGAATAGGAGGCGTAAGTAAGTTTTCCTTCTTCTAAATAAATTGACCAAGAAGCTGTGTCAGTAATTACTCGCAAACAACCTGTAGCACGTCTGCTAGTTAGTTGTGCTAACAGAGACAGGGGGTGTAGTTTCTGGAAAAACCTGTAGCTACCTATAGAACTTGTGCTCATTTTGCTTTTGCTTGTTGCTCAATTAGATAGGTCTAAGCTATATTTGTGCAGAAGGTCTACACAATAGAATTAAATAAGCTTTAGTTTCTTGTATCAAAAGATACTAATAGTGAAGATTCTATTTGTGGTTAAACCTAATGGTAATAAGTAGTAGTTATTTTACTTAACTTATACAGAGATTAACAAACATTCTCCGGTAAATGGTGAAAAAAATGTAAAGGCTGAATTAAGCGACTCACCCTCAAGTAAACATTATGTAACTATAACCGCAATAATACTGCTTAAAATCACAAGATAAAACTTGCTTTAGTCAGTATTGGTACTTAAGTATAATACGCTTGATGAACCTCAAGTAAACTTTGGAGCAATTTAAGTAAATCTACTTAATATTTGGTAAACAACCTAAAATCTTTCATCAGTTTATATTCGACTGTGAGTGCGGCTAGTAGGTTTTCTTGCCATTACCAATTACCAATTACCGACACGGGCGAATAATATAAGTGTTCAAGCGGACATGATATTAAACATCCCCACAGCAACGTCAGCCGTAGTTAGGCAACTTGGGGGGACAAGTAAAGAACCGTCAATTTCTAATCAGCGCAACTTGAAGAGTGCAAAATTATTGGACATACTCAACTTTAATTTGTTTAGACGCTGCATTTACTCTTGCGGCATAACCTATAGTTACGAACATGTCCAAACGCCAAAGCTGTTGCTCCTAAGACCGTAGCAATACGCTCACCCTCTTCACTCAGGACGTGGTGTCCAGCAATTGCGGTTACGAGAAGAAGCGCCAACCCCAAGACACCAGACGTGAGCACAACTCGATCCTTATGGCGACGACAACCCTGTGTCAAAGCCAACACACTGATGGGAAAGACGAACCACAGCAGAAAACGGTGAAAGCTTTCGCTACCAAGAGAAGTACTTGCCAGTGCGGGAAGCATGACTATGACAACTGGTAAGAACAGGCAATGGATTGCACACGCGGTGGAAAGTGCGATCGCAGTCTTGTCCATCAATCTCTGCATTCTTCCGCTATGCACTGTTAGTACTCCTTGTATTGATTGTGTTCTATGGGTTCAAATGTTTGAAAACTAGGGCCAGCTTGGCTTTGACTATCAACGATAGCTGTGATGCCCTCTAACAAATTTGGTAAATGTGACTCAACTGTTTAAGGATAGTGCGATGATTTCAACCCAAATTTTTTTCGGCTTTTGACTGACTTCCAAAACCCAGTTCCAACACTGTTCGTGCCATAAATCGACGACGGGCAAATCCTTTCAACCTTTGGGTTGTTTCCCCGAGTAGATTCCTGAGTGAGTCTGTCAATTCCATTTCTGTATTTACGATGTACCGTAAGGAGGATATCTCCCTTACCTTACCATTTTCTTGAGATTATTTTTTTCTTAAATAAATTAAGATTTATTATTCACGCTTTAGCTGTGTCACATATCCCCGCGCAGCTCTATACTTGACGGCGAGGGCTTTTTACTTCGCAATTCATGAGGTACATCTTATGAAAGAGCGTCACCACCGCCACGCGCCGTCCTCTCTCTTCCGTTATCACTTTACCTAGGCACTTCCCGCGAGAATTTTTAAAAATGCGGATGAAAGGACTTGAACCTTCACGCCTTGCGGCACTAGAACCTAAATCTAGCGCGTCTGCCAATTCCGCCACATCCGCATCAGTTTACTATCATATCATAATAAACAGTATGTGACAATAAAATTTTGTTATTAGTCATTGACTAAATCACAGCAACACGAGGCAAACGATGCTTAAATCCGCAGAGAATTTCCCAAGAAATGGTGTTTAGTTGATTTGCCCAATCGTCCGCGGAGATTTGTTGTTTTCCTTGTTTTCCAAGTAGGGTGACTACTTCGCCTTCTTGTATGTCTGGTATGCTACTGACATCCAGCATGAGTTGATCCATTGTAATTGCACCTAGCTGCGATATTCGTTGACCGCGAATTAATACCTGTATTTTGTTAGAAAGATTGCGCGGCACGCCATCAGCATAACCAATTCCGACAACAGCAATACGCATTTCGCGTGGGGCAACAAATTGATAACTGTAGCTAACACCAGTTCCAGCAGCAATGGTTTTGACTTGCGTGACTCTTGCTCTAACTTGTAAAACAGGTTTAAGGTCTATGCCCGATCGCAAATGCTCGGCTGGGTAAAGTCCATAGATAGCTAAACCCACCCGCACCATATCGTAGTGTAATGCTTTGTCAGCGAGGGTGCCGGCTGAATTGGCTAAGTGCAGGCAGGGTGGTTTTATTCCTAATGCTTTAATTTGGGCGATCGCTTCTTCAAAACGTCGGTGCTGTAGTTGCATGACACTCGGATCGGGACTGTCTGCGGTCGCTAGGTGAGAATAAATACTGGCTATCTCTAGATGCGGTAAACGCTGCACTAGCTGGACAAACTCTGCTGCTTGCTGCCAATCTGTTCCTAGACGAGACATACCCGTATCTAATTTGACGTGTACAAGTACGGGAGAATTGGAGTTAATAGCTTCTAGAGTGTCAGAAAATACTAAGGCTTGCTTAGGACTGCATAGTGTGGGTTGAAGTTGCCATTGAGCGATCGCGTGAATTTGTTCTGGAGTGTGAGTCGCGCCTAAAACTAAAATCGGAGCTTTGATACCAGCTTCTCGCAATTGAATTCCCTCGGGAACTGTAGCAACACCTAGCCAGTCTGCTCCTGATTGTAGTGCTGTTTGAGCAACTGTGACTGCTCCGTGCCCGTAGGCGTCAGCTTTCACTACTGCCATAAGCTGGGTATGCCGTGATAGAAAGCGGCGTAATTGTTGGACATTATGCGACAACGCTGCCAAATCAATTTCTACCCAAGCCCGCTGCGAAAACCAAGCATAGGTGTCGCACTGCTGAACAGGAACACTCCCGGTTTGCTCATGACTTAACATGTTGACTCACTCCCATCACACCAATTTTAGGCTTCCAGCTTAATTTATTAATTCATGCTGGCAAAAGTAACTCTGGATTAATCAGGAAGTTTACCCTTCATCGTGGAATTCGCACAAGAGCTTATGGTGGTAAGTGGTTGGAGGTCAGGGAACAGGGAACTCTTAACAGGGAAAGGGGAACGGGGAACGGGAAGATAGAGTTCCAAGCAGGTAAGCTAGGTGTGAACAAAATCAACGGCCAGCTAAATATAGAGCAATACGCTTGGTGATAAGATAATTTACCCATCTATAAAATTTGTAGAGACGTTGCATTGCAACGTCTCTACTAGAGAACTAGCACAGACAACCCTTAACTGAACGGTATTGAAATATAGAGTATTGTTGGTTGCCTCTGCTAGATGAATCCAGAGGAAATATTACTTACTGATTAACACGGCGATCGCTTCAGCCAAACTATATATCTGTCTTTCTTTCTAAAATAAGTAATGGCTAGAAATTGCAAATCATTATTTTATAACTCAGTTTTAGGCTCGAACCTGAAGTATAATTTATTTTCATAGCCAAAGCAGATTGCATTTGTGTTAATATATGTAAAATAAAAAGCCTGAGCGATTATCAATGGGGAAGGTTTTAGTCTTAAACGCCTCTTACGAACCGCTCAATATTACGAGCTGGCGTCGCGCTGCTGTTTTGTTAATCAAGGGCAAAGCAGAGCGCGTAGAACACAACGGTAAGTTTCTTTACTCCGGTTTTCCGCTTCCAACCGTAATCCGGTTGCGCCATTATGTGCGGGTTCCCTACAAAGAAATCCCTCTGACGCGCCGAAATATATTGCACCGGGACAGTCACACTTGTCAATACTGCGGTTACACGGGAGATGAGTTAACTCTAGATCACGTAATACCGCGATCGCGTGGCGGAGGAGATTCCTGGGAGAACATTGTTACAGCCTGCGTCCGCTGCAATGTCAACAAGGGTAGCCGTACACCCCACGAAGCACACATGATCTTACGTCATCCCCCTCGCAGACCCTATAGCAGCCTCTACTTCGAGGTCAGCAAGCATCTAAGAGGTGGAACTCACCAAGAGTGGCAAAAGTATGTTATAGGACTTTGACAATTCCCCAGTTAATACTTACAGGTAAATGTCACCTATCAACTAGTCTTGCAACCCACTTAGTGTAGTTAGGTTAGCCAACGGCGAATTGAGAATTTTGCCTCCACAAATACATCGTAGGAGGCTACAAAAGCTCTTGCGAACTTTTAACCAGCCTCGCCATAGTAACACATATTAACACTTTGTAAAGTAGAAATTTTCTTAATTCCTCAAAATTGCAGATGCGGTAGCAAAAGATATTCCTTTGAAATTAGTTGATAAAAGCATACTTGACAAAAAAATAAACCTACATATACATATCCACGCTTCTATATTTTTGCGAAGATCGAAGATGTGTGGCTAAACCAGTGACTCGCTGGTTGTAGTTTTCCTTATCGAACAAACCTAGCCCCACATGGACAAAACATTATCCTATGCAATTTCATTCTTCCCTTACTCAGTTTGAGAGATCGCCATTGACCGCAGATCAGGCTTCCGAATCGGCTCCAGATGAGTCAGAAATAGACAAAGAACCTTTGGAATTTCCACTCACCAAGCAGTCTGCTGGAACATTGATAGCACCAGAAGGAGGCAATGCCGTTGGTCAGCGCAGCAATTCTTCAGCACTGCAAAAATCAGAAGAACTGCGCCAGACAATGCTTGCCCATAGTCATGAGCGTCATCTGGTGATTCTGCAAGATTTTCCTGACCCAGACGCTCTTTCCTCTGCTTGGGCTTACCAGTTAATTGCTCAGCAATACGATATCAAATGTGAGATTGTTTATGCTGGTGCGCTCAGTCACCAAGAAAATATTGCCTTGGTGAAACTGACTGGCTTACCTGCTCAACGTTGGACGCTACAAAATCTGAAAAGCAAGGATTTGTCATCCTATCAGGGTTTTGTATTAATTGATAACCAAGGTACTACTTCCCAGCTTGTGCCAGTGGTGCAGCAAGCGGGAATGACACTTGTAGCAGTTATTGACCATCACACTTTACAGGGAGACCTGAAGTCAGAGTTTGTTGATATTCGTCCTGCTGTCCGAGCGACAGCAACGATTTTTACTCAGTATTTGCAAGCAGGTTTATTGCCTTTAGATAGTACCATCAATCAACACGTCAAATGTGCTACTGCCTTGATGCACGGTTTGCGATCGGATACAAATCTGCTGATGCAAGCCAAAGAAGAAGATTTTTTGGCAGCAGCCTATCTCAGCCGATTTTACGATGCCCAACTGCTCAACGCCGTACTGCAAGCGAACCGTTCCAAAAGGGTGATGGATGTAATAGAGCGATCGCTCAAAAACCGCATCGTTCAAAATAACTTTTCCATTGCCGGTGTCGGCTACTTGCGCTATGACGACAGAGACGCCATCCCTCAAGCAGCAGATTTTCTCGTTACAGAAGAAAACGTCCACACTGCTGTGGTTTATGGGATTGTTCACGATGAAGATGATGAACTAGAAGTAGTCATTGGCTCTTTAAGAACAACCAAACTCACCCTTGACCCTGATGAATTCATCAAAGAAGCCTTTGGGCAAGATAGCAGCGGACGCTTTTTTGGTGGTGGACGTATAAGCGCCGGTGGCTTTGAAATTCCGATGGGTTTCTTATCTGGCGGTAACGAAAATTCTACTTATGCGAAAATGAAATGGGATGTCTTCGATGCTCAAATCAAGCAGAAGTTGCTGAGATTGGTAAATCCCAGAGACAACCCAATTCAAACCGAGTAAATGTTGGTAGTTGGTAGTTGGTAGTTGTTTGGAATAAACAACAAACAACAAACAACAAACAACAAACAACCAAAACAAAATTGTGGAACTTTATTTAATTCGTCATGGCATCGCCCAAGAAGCAACAGGTGACATCAAAGACGAGGAAAGACGCCTAACAAAAGAGGGACAGCAAAAAACAGAAAAAGTTGCCCAACGTTTGAAAAAGTTGGGTTTGCAATTTGATTTGATTGCCACTAGTCCCTTAGTAAGAGCCAAACAAACAGCAGATATCCTCATAGCAGCTAAGCTGAGTTCCCAGATAGAGGAGTGTATCCACCTGTCTCCGGATGGTCAGATTTACAATTGGGTTGTAGACTGGTTAGAGCCAAGGAATTTTGCACCTGATACCCAACTAGCCTTGGTAGGACATGAGCCTTGTTTAAGCCGTTGGGCAGAAATTCTGGTTTGGGGAGAAGTCAAGGAACGTTTGGTGCTAAAAAAAGCGGGTATGATCGGGGTAAAGGTACCAGAAACAGGCTCTCCTTTGGGTCGTGGTCAGATGTTTTGGTTGACACCACCCAAGTACTTGCTTTAACAGTTTTTCCACAGTTCCGTAAAGAATTTGTGCGATAACGGATACTGTTATGGCGACAAAAATTTCTGGTAAGTTAGCCTGGATAAATCTTTAAAAATCAGATGGTATTGCCATGATGGTGTGCGAATACAAGCCTGGTTTGGAAGGCATTCCTGCCGCCCAATCCAGTATTAGCTGTGTTGACGGACAAAAAGGAATATTAGAATATCGTGGCATCCGGATTGAAGAATTAGCAGAAAAAAGTACATTTCTGGAAACTGCTTATCTTTTGATCTGGGGTGAATTACCCACTGCGGAAGAATTGGCGGCATTTGAGCATGAAGTTCGCCATCACAGGCGAATCAAATACCGCATTCGTGACATGATGAAATCCTTTCCAGAAAGCGGCCACCCAATGGATGCCCTACAAGCCTCTGCTGCTGCTTTGGGCTTGTTTTATTCCCGCCGCGATCTGGATAATCCCCTCTACATTCGGGATGCAGTGGTTCGTTTGTTAGCAACCATTCCGACGATGGTAGCAGCATTTCAGTTGATGCGAAAAGGTAACGACCCGGTACGCCCTAATGATGACTTGGACTATGCCGCTAACTTTTTGTACATGCTCCACGAGAAAGAACCCGATCCACTGGCAGCGCGCATTTTTGATGTCTGCTTGATATTACATGCAGAACATACAATGAATGCTTCTACCTTCAGTGCGAGGGTGACGGCTTCTACCCTAACAGATCCTTACGCGGTGGTGGCGAGTGCAGTTGGAACCTTGGGAGGACCACTGCATGGGGGAGCTAACGAAGAAGTAATTCAAATGTTAGAAGAAATTGGCTCTGTTGAGAATGTGCGTCCTTATATAGAAGATAGGCTGCAACGCAAAGCCAAAATCATGGGCTTTGGGCATCGTGTCTATAAAGTCAAAGACCCACGCGCTACAATTCTGCAAAACTTGGCGGAACAGCTGTTTGCAAAATTCGGCAACGACAAGTTTTATGACATAGCCGTTGAGTTGGAACGGGTGGTAGAGGAAAAATTGGGTAGCAAAGGAATTTATCCCAATGTTGACTATTATTCCGGTTTGGTGTATAGAAAGCTGGGGATTCCCACAGACTTATTCACACCAATATTTGCGATCGCCCGTGTTGCTGGTTGGCTAGCACACTGGAAAGAACAATTAGAAGAAAACCGGATTTTCCGTCCTACCCAGGTTTACAACGGTCTGCACGACGTTCCTTACGTCCCCATAGAGAAACGTTAGGGCATGGGGCATCCATCGGGCATGGGGCATGGGGCATGGGGCAAAGATAATCGTTAAATCCCAATCCCCAATTCCCAATCCCTAATGCCCAAAATTCCAAATTCTTACCATAAGTAGAAACTCTCAGTGGGGCGATCGGGGTAAAAGCCATCCAACGATATACTAGGCATGGAGATTGTAAAAAATCTTAAATTTTGTCTGGTTTCAGTAAAGATAATTGGTGGGTAAATTTACAGTTATTAACAAGTGTAGATAGTTGTAAACGACCATGAATTGGTGACTTGAAGAGCAACAAACATGAATTCAGGAATTGATCTGCAAGGAACTTTTATTCAATCCCTCATAGATTTGGGACTGAGCGCGGAAGTAGCCAAAACAATTTGGATGCCACTGCCGATGATCCTAATGATTATTGGCGCTACGGTAGGGGTATTGACCTGTGTTTGGCTAGAAAGGAAAATTTCGGCAGCGGCACAGCAGCGGATTGGTCCTGAATACATCGGTCCTTTAGGTTTGCTGGCTCCTGTAGCCGATGGCCTGAAGCTTGTTTTTAAAGAAGATGTAGTGCCAGCCAAATCTGACCCTCTGCTATTTACCCTCGGCCCAATCATCGTTGTATTGCCGGTGTTTCTGTCTTATTTAATCGTGCCCTTTGGACAGAATATAGTCATTACCGATGTTGGTATGGGGGTATTCTTGTGGATTGCCTTGTCCAGCGTTCAGCCAATTGGTTTGTTAATGGCTGGTTATGCATCCAATAACAAATACTCCCTTTTGGGTGGGTTGCGGGCTGCGGCACAATCGATTAGCTATGAAATTCCTTTAGCGCTGGCAGTATTGGCGATCGCCATGATGTCCAATAGCCTCAGCACCGTTGACATTGTTAACCAGCAATCTGGTTACGGTATTTTAGGGTGGAATATCTGGCGGCAACCAATTGGTTTCCTCATCTTTTGGATCGCAGCCTTAGCTGAATGCGAACGACTGCCCTTTGACTTACCAGAAGCAGAAGAAGAACTGGTAGCAGGTTATCAGACTGAATACTCTGGTATGAAATTCGCTCTGTTTTACCTGAGTTCCTATGTCAACCTCGTACTTTCAGCGCTACTGGTATCAGTTCTATACTTGGGCGGTTGGGATTTTCCCATTCCTATTAGCACATTAGCCAGTTGGTTTGGAGTTAGTGAAGCCAATCCGGTTTTGCAAATAATTGCCGCCTCTTTGGGCATTACCATGACCGTACTCAAAGCCTACTTGCTAGTCTTTCTGGCAATCTTGTTGCGTTGGACTGTACCCCGGGTTCGCATCGACCAATTACTAGATTTGGGATGGAAGTTCTTGCTACCAGTAGGCTTAGTAAATTTACTGTTAACCGCAGCTCTGAAACTAGCCTTTCCCGTCGCCTTCGGAGGATAGTCATTAGTCATCAGTCATTAGTGAGCCAGCGCGGTCTTGGGGGTCTCCCCCACTCGCTGTTGGCGAACCCGCAAGGGTCATTAGCAATTGAACAAATGACTAATGACCAATGACAAATGACAAGTAACAAATGACTAGAGAGAGGTAGAACACTAACAATGCTAAAATTCCTCAAACAAGTTGGTGATTACGCCAAAGAAGCGGTACAAGCCGGTCGTTATATCGGTCAAGGACTGTCTGTCACCTTTGACCACATGCGGCGGCGTCCAATTACCGTCCAGTACCCTTACGAAAAACTGATTCCCAGCGAACGCTTTCGCGGTAGGATTCACTTTGAGTTTGATAAGTGTATTTCCTGCGAGGTCTGTGTGCGGGTTTGTCCGATTAACTTGCCTGTGGTGGATTGGGAATTTGACAAAACCAGCAAAAAGAAAAAGCTCAAACACTACAGCATCGATTTTGGTGTTTGTATCTTCTGCGGCAACTGTGTAGAATATTGCCCGACTAATTGTCTGTCCATGACAGAAGAGTACGAGCTTTCCACCTACGATCGCCACGAATTGAACTATGATAACGTGGCAATGGGTCGTCTCCCGTACAAGGTAACAGATGACCCAATGGTAACACCATTGCGCGAACTGGTTTACCTACCCAAAGGCGTTATGGACCCCCACGATCTGCCAGCCGATGCACCTCGTGCCGGTGGCCATCCTGAAGAACTCGTGCAGCAGGAAAAGTAAATTAAATGTCATTTGTCCTTAGTCCTTTGTGAATAACTAATGACAAATGACAAATGACGAATGACTAATGACAAAGGAGAAAAAGTGAATCTAGCTGAAGGAGTACAGGTTGTTTCGTTTGGCATATTGGCTGCGATGATGATTGGGGCAGCACTTGGTGTGGTGCTGTTCTCCAACGTCGTCTATTCCGCCTTTATGCTAGGCGGTGTTTTTGTCAGCATAGCTGGGTTGTATCTCCTGCTGAATGCTGACTTTGTAGCAGCAGCACAATTGCTAATTTATGTTGGCGCTGTGAACGTGCTGATTTTGTTTGCCATTATGTTGGTGAACAAGCGGCAGAAATTTGTCCCCTTCCCCACCGCTTGGGTGCGTAAGGTATTAACGGCTGTGGTCAGTTTGGGATTGTTTGCGCTGTTGAGTACGATGGTATTGGCGACGCCTTGGTCGCATTCTACTGCTACCCCTGTAGGCGACCCCATAGTTGTGATTGGTCAGCATTTCTTTAGTGACTTTTTGTTGCCTTTTGAAGTTGCTTCCGTTTTATTATTGATGGCAATGGTAGGCGCAATTATTTTGGCACGTCGCGAATATCTGCCAGAACAAATTGTCCCATCTGAATTGCCGCAAACAGTTTTGACATTGCCAGAACGCCCCAGAGAACTGGTATCGGCAGGAAGCGAAGAGAAATTATGAATTATGAATTATGAATTATGAATTATGAAAACCTTTAATAATTCATAGTTCATAATTTTTGGGAATTGTTCATTAAGGAAGACCAAGATTCATGGAACTCCAGTACTTTTTGTTGTTAGCAGCAGCTTTATTTTGCATTGGTATTTATGGTTTGATAACCAGCCGCAACGCTGTACGAGTGTTAATGTCAATTGAATTGCTGCTGAATGCTGTTAATTTGAATTTAATGGCTTTTTCTAACTTCCTAGACTCAACAGCAATTAAGGGTCAGGTTTTCACTGTGTTTGTCATTACTGTAGCGGCAGCAGAGGCAGCAGTAGGTTTGGCGATCGTGCTGGCAATCTACCGCAACCGTGATACTGTCGATATGGAGCAATTTAATCTCCTGAAATGGTAATCCTGTGGACCTTAAGAAGGTAATCATTGCTTATAAGGCAAGAGATGCTCAAAGCAAACGCTGGGCAGAAATTTGTGCAAAGCAACTAGAAAATCGCCAATGCCAGGTATTGATGGGCCCAAGTGGACCAAAAGACAATCCTTATCCGGTGTTTTTGGCTTCGGCGGTACAACCAATTGACCTGGCTTTGGTGCTTGGCGGTGATGGTACTGTTTTAACTGGTGCAAGACATTTAGCCCCAGCTGGCATACCCATTCTGGGAGTGAATGTGGGAGGACATCTGGGGTTTTTAACTGAGTCGGTAGAGGAGTTTCAGGATACTGAGAAAGTTTGGGATCGGCTGTTGGAGGATCGCTACGCCATCCAACGACGGATGATGGTGCAAGCCGCTGTGTATGAGGGCCATGACACGAATTTGGAACCCGTAAGCGAACGTTACCTCGCTTTAAATGAAATGTGTGTCAAACCTGCCTCTGCCGATCGCATGATTACCTCTATTCTGGAAATGGAAATTGATGGTGAGGTAGTCGACCAATATGTGGGAGATGGGTTAATAGTTGCCACACCTACTGGTTCTACTGGTTACACAGTTTCTGCTGGTGGCCCAATTGTACATGATGGTATGGAAGCCCTTACTGTTAGCCCCATTTGTCCGATGAGTCTTTCTAATCGCCCCTTCGTTTTACCCCCCGGTTCTGTTGTAAGTATTTGGCCTTTGGGTGATTACGATTTGAGTACAAAACTGTGGATGGATGGGGTATTAGCTACTTCGATTTGGCCTGGACATCGCGTTGACGTGCGAATGGCTGAGTGCAGGGCTAAGTTTATTATTTTGCGGGAAAACAATTCCTATTATCAGACGCTGCGGGAGAAGTTACTGTGGGCAGGGACTAGAGTTCGCTATAGCAGTAGTAATCACTCGAATTAATGAGAACCCCCTATAAGTGCGCGCTGACTCACCGCCACGGGCGTCTACGCCAGTCCCCCCTAAAAGCAGAAGTCTTCTGGGGGGCTGGTCTCACCGCGCTGTGCGCGTCTACGCTAAACTGCGTTTCGCACCCTGCACCGAAGACGCAGAAGCGTCTACAGGATGACAGGGAACTTTTTAAGAGCATACTAAATAATTAATTTTTTTTATAATTTTAAACTAGTCTATAAACTTATTTAAAGACTTATGTTTTTATGCCTTTAGATATAGTGTGTAAAATTCCAAATAGGCTAACAATGGTAAAGTTTTTACTACCCAATATTACTACAAATAAGTAAACAGGTTCAATCAACAGCAATGTTAAAAAAATTCAGATACTCTTTGGCAGATAAAGTTGTTAATAAAGTTTTGTCATCTTCTACTATCAATAGAATCATAAATGTCTTTGCTGCTCAAAATATACATTTACAACTACAAAAAAATGCTCTGGAATCTACTGCAAAGTATGTTGAAGAAAACATGATAGGTGCGGTCAGTGTTTCAGATCTTTTTGCCTTGCTCAAGTTTGCACTTTCACAAGCAAAGCCAGATGGTATGTTTCTAGAGTTTGGAGTAGCAGGGGGAAATACCATCAATTTTATAGCTAAAAACGTTCAAAAGACTGTACATGGATTTGACTCTTTTGAAGGTTTACCTGAGTTTTGGATAGATAATATTGGTGGACGATATGAAAAAGGTACTTTTAATATGAATGGCAAGCTGCCTTCTGTTCGTGAAAATGTGCAACTCCATGTTGGATGGTTCGATAAAACTTTACCTGAATTCGTAGCTTCTCAAAACGAATACATATCATTTATGCATGTGGATTGCGACTTGTATTCCTCCACAAAATCTATATTCGATATATTAGGTGAACGCGTCAAGCCTGGTACAATAATCGTATTTAATGAGTACTTCAATTATCCTGGTTGGCAGCAGCATGAATTTAAAGCCTTCCAACAATTTGTAGCCGATAAAAATATAAAATACGATTACATTGCCTACAATAAACTTGGTTGGGAAGTTGCAGTAAAGATTCTTTAGTCACTGCTATATTTTATAATTAATGCTGGTTATTACTAAACATCCAGGCAAACTGCATCAACCTCAATCTCAATCAACATTGCCGGATCAATCAGAGATTTCACTTCCACCATCGTAGTAGCAGGTGGGTTCTCACCAAAAAACTCTTGATGCGCTTTTCCAAATTCAGCCCAACGGCTAATATCGGTGACAAACATGCGAGTTCGCACCACAGAGTTGATGTTTGTACCTAAGTCTTGCAATGCTTTCTGAATAATTTCTAAACAGCGTTTTGCTTGCCCGTAAGCATCCTCGGGTGCAAACACTCCACCCCCTTCGGCAATTGGTGCTGTACCAGAAATATAAATGTGGTTGCCAACTCTAACACCTCGACAGTAACCTACCTTGGACTCCCAAGACGCACCAGAAAATGCCCGCTTCTTTTGCATTGTCAACTCAGTTTAACGCCTACTGAGGGAATTTTAGCTGTAATAGCTTTGCTAATACCAAGTTGCATTCAAAGAAGTAATTTGTCATGCTGAGCGTAACGCAGTGAAGCGAAGCATCTCGGAGATTCTTCGCTGTCGCTCAGAATGACATATTAGAACGCAACTTGGTATAAATCCAGATTTAAAGTTTGGTGTTGAAAGCAAGATAAATTTTGGCTTGCTAATTTCTTTTCAGGCTAGATAATGATGAAGTGATCGCCGCCAATGTATTCAAGCAAATTACTTTCAAAGTACATTCAAAGTGCAAGTGGCGATACAAAACTGTACTTTATCTAGTTAGTTTACATCACTAGCTTATTTTAGACAACTTCTGGAAAAACATTCTTATGCGGCGTCTTGTAATCGCTCCCAGGGGGTTGCAGTTTTTAATTGTCGTAGTTTTGGTAATTGGTATATTTTTTCGCTTTGTGAACCTTCACGGTAAAGTTTATTCGCACGATGAAATTTATACCTCTTTACAAATTTCTGGTTGCACAACTGCCCAAGTTAAGCAACAAATTTTTAATGGTCGAGTAATTTCTAAGCAAGCTTTTGCTAAGTTTCAGGGTCTTAATTCTGAACAAGGCTGTGGTGATACAATTAGGTCTTTAGCAATAGAAGACCCACGGCATCCCCCATTTTATTACTTAATCGCACGATTTTGGATGCAATTTTTTGGCAGTTCAGTAACAGCCATCAGAAGTTTGTCTGCCTTGATTAGCTTGCTGGTATTTCTCTGTGCCTATTGGTTGTGCAAAGAATTATTTAATGTGCCTTTATCGCTACCTGGTATAGCGATCGCACTTATGGCCATCTCTCCCATTCAGTTGATCTACGCCCAGGAAGCACAGGAATATATTCTCTGGGAAGTCACCATATTACTATCTAGTGCTGCTCTACTACGAGCCTTGCGATTGGAATCAATACGACAGCCAGAGGAATTGCGTGTTTATAATTGGATAATTTATACGGTTACTTTAACTCTTAGCCTTTATACATTTTTATTAAGTGGGTTTGTGGCAATTGCTCATGGAATTTATGTACTTGCCACAGCAAAATTTCGCTGGAATAAGACAGTAAAGGCTTATCTGCTGGCATCGTTGGCAGGATTTTTAGCCTTTATGCCTTGGATGTTAATAGCGATCGCTAACCAATTTCAATTCAAATCTTCTTCATCTTCGACAACTAACTCTTCACCATCAGGAAATTTAATTACATTTTTGCTGATGCAACTTAGCCGTATTTTTTTTGATTTAAATCTTAGCTGGGAAAACCCTTTAAGCTTGTTCATGACGCTAATTATTTTCATACTAGTTATATATGCAATTTATTATATTTGGCGGACAACTCATCAAAAAGTTTGGTTATTTATTATCACCTTAATTTTAGTCCCAGCGCTACCTTTGATAATTCCAGATTTAATTGTTGGCGAAATGCGGTCATTTGCCCAACTAGATTTACTGCCTTTTTATTTAGGTATTCAAATAGCTGTTGCTTATCTGTTAGCAACTCAGCTATATAATGGCAGATTATCACGTCGGCAAATCTGGCAAATGATATTGTCGCTGGTGATTATTGCTGGGATAATTTCTTGTGCTGTGTATTCTCAAGCTGAAACGTGGTGGAGCAAGCTTGTCAGTCAAGGTAATCCACAAATTAGTAGCATCATCAATCAGGCTGATCGACCACTTTTGATTAGTAATGATTTAGGCAATAATTACACTAATGTATTTTCTATTAGCTATCTTGTAGAACCAAAAGTCAGGTTTTTATTAGTTCAGGGTAAAAATATTCCCAAAATCCCTAAAGATTTCACTGACATATTTTTACTCACTCCTTCAGATCCTTTGCGAAAAGGAATAGCAAAAAAGTATAAGCTGAAAACTAAAATTGTTTACAAAGATGAACATACTTCGCTGTGGAAAATATTCAAATGAGAATTTCAGCAATTTCTAAGCTGAAATTAATTTATTTGATGAAACTAGGTATTAGATTGGAGTCATCAATAGTTTTGAGGCTACCAGAGTATGAAATTTAAATTTTTAGCAGTTATAAGTATTGTTACCCTATTAACCGTAGCTTGTGCAAGAGATGTAAACTCCAAGCAGGCAGTTAGCGAGACTCAACCTGCAACACCTGTAGCTCAGAGTAGTACCGCCAATGTTTCCCAAGCTGGAAGCTTTGTAAGAGCAGAACAACCAACTCAGGGAAATGTGAAAGTTCTAACAGAGAATGGAAAGCGTTATCTAGAGTTTGATGGGAGTTTTAAAACGAATCAAGGCCCTGACTTATTTGTAATTCTGTACCGAAATGGGACAGTACCTGTATCTGGCATTAAAGAAAAAGATTATGTGAGCATTGCTCGTTTACAAAAGACAAGTGGTACTCAACGCTATGCTGTTCCTGACAATGTGCAGTTGACAGATTATCAATCTGTAGCGATTTGGTGTCGTAAGTTCAATGCTACTTTTGGCTATGCGTCTTTAGGTAATTAGATGTGGAGGAAGATTGACACTTTTTCATTAAGGTTACGCCTAATAATTGGTATTGCTGCACTTTCTGCTTTGGGTAATGGTGGCATTGCTATGTGGACAAGCTGGAAAATGCAGCAACTTTTGATTGATAGTCATAAGCAAAATATAGAACACATTGCTGCACGTTTTCCGCATGATGTGGAACTATATAGTGAAATGATGTCACCAGTAACTGGGTTGCAAAAAGCAATTAATAATTTGACGACTACCAATATATTTTTATGGGTTAAAAATCCTGAGCAAAAAGTTATAGCAAAATCTATTACTTCGGACAGTGTATCTAATGCTAGGTTAGCTGAGTTAATGTCTCTGGCTGAAATGCCAATTAAACCGCAAGTTCATCAAATTAGCCAACACTACTTTGTGTTGTGTGGTGATTCGTTGCAAGTGCAGGGAAAGATGCTAGGGAAGCTGTTTGTAGTGCAGGATATTACCCGCGAACAAACAATGTTTTTGACAATGGTGAGGAGTGTAGGAATTGCCAGCTTTTTAGTAATTGTAGTGATTTCAGGAGCGATCGCACTTTACATTTACCGTTCCCTGCAACCTCTGCGCCAACTTAATCAAATGACAGCTGTCATTTCCGCTGCGGATTTACCAGAAGCACAGCTTTCTGTAGATAACGCACCCAGCGAAGTTAAAGAATTAGCTCAAACCTTCAACATGTTGTTATCTCGCCTCTCCCAATCTTGGGAACAAGAGCGACAATTTGTGAGTAATGTTTCCCACGAGTTACGCACACCGTTAACAATAGTACACGGTTACTTACAAAGCGTTTTGCGACGGCCGCATAACTTAACAGAAACTCAAATAGAAGCGTTAGAAACTGCGGCATCGGAAGCAGAACACACGATTCGTCTGTTAGAAGATTTACTGGATTTAGCACGAGCAGATAGTGGTTATTTGCATTTTCACATAGAGTCTTATATACTGAATGATTTGGTGGCAGAAGTGGTAGCAATGGCAGAACAATATAGTGAAAGAGCGATAAAAATAGAAGCCGATATTGACTCAATTCAAGTGAAAGCAGACCACAATCGCCTCAAACAAGTTTTGCTAAATCTGATTGACAATGCCATTAAATATTCTGAACCTGGTACACCCATTTTGTTGAAGATAAACCAACAAGAGCAAGAAGCCATTATTCAAGTTTGCGATCGCGGTTATGGTATTCCTTTGCAACACCAATCAAGGATTTTTGAAAGATTTTACCGCGTTGATGAATCTCGTCATCATGCTACTGGTGGTGCTGGTTTAGGGTTATCAATTGTAAAGACATTGGTAGAGGGTATGGGTGGGAAAGTGTCAGTGCGATCGCGTTTAGGTGAAGGAAGTATATTTACAGTTGTTTTGCCTTCAAATTAAACCCGATTTAAAGGCAATTTTACTATTACCGTTGTGCCAACACCCACCTCACTTTCTACTTGAATTTGACCTCTATGTAACTCCACACACTTTTTCACAATTGCAAGTCCAAGTCCTGTACCCTGAACTTTACCTACATTGCTACACTGCTGCCCGAAATTTTTTTAATGTGTCCAGTCCAGTAGAATCTGGTAAGCGGAGGTCTAATAGAACAAGGTCGATACCGTGTTGATTTAACATCGGTAGAGAAGAATCCTCACACATACAAGTAGGTTTACCCATGCAAGCATCGATAGCCGCATTCAGCCTATCTACATGTGCCATCTGACATGCTGGTCGAATAGCGCGGACAAAAATTTCGCGCAATAGTTTGGCATCAGAAGGGCTATCCTCTACCAGAAGAATGTGAATCTTTATCTTTTCCGTGGAATAACTAAAACTATAACTAAACCGCCCTTACAGTTGTTGTTTGGCGATCGCTCTTTTGCCAAAATTAACCTTTGGGCGATCGCATTACTATGTCTCAAAACATACCAAAATTAGCAAGTTAGAAAGATTTGCTATTTTTGTACACAATCCATCCCTCATTTACTTCATTACGTTCTTAGCAACTCTTAATTAGCTCAACTGCCGGATGTAAAAATCACGTCGGATAATCAAAATAGCGATTCCAAACAGGTAAGCAGTGATATGTGCATCGAATTTGGCAGGGAAGTTTGCGGCATTCTCGATCTAGCAGAGTCGCGAGAGTGGTTAGTAACCAATGGTATCGGTGGATACGCATCTGGTACTGTAGCAGGTTTACTGACTCGCCGCTATCACGGGTTACTGGTAGCAGCCCTAAAGCCGCCTTTGGGTCGCACTCTCATGCTGGCAAAGCTGGATGAAACTGTTTTGTATGGAGACCGCAATTACCCTTTGCACACCAACCGTTGGACTGATGGAATTATCAGTCCCAACGGCTACCAACATCTTGAACGTTTCTCTTTGGAAGGCACTATTCCCGTGTGGCGTTTTGCCTGTGCGGATGCACTTTTAGAAAAACGAGTTTGGATGCAGCAGGGTGCAAATACTACCTACGTACGGTATATTTTGCGTCGTGCTTCCCAACCGTTACAGCTAACGTTGAAAGCAATGGTCAACTACCGCGATTATCACAGCGACACTCAGGGTAATGGCTGGCAGATGAGCATTGAACCAGTTCCCCAAGGGATTTGCGTGAGTGCCTATCCCAGCGCTGTACCGCTTTATCTGCTGTGCGATCGTGCCAACGCTATCCCCGCTCATAATTGGTATTACGGATTTGACTTGGCAGTAGAACGCTACCGAGGACTCAGCGATCGCGAAGACCATTTACACGCTGCGACGTTCCAAGTTACTCTCAATCCTGGAGAATCTCTAACCTTTGTTGCTAGTACAGAAAAGCAGCCAGACTTCAATGGTGAAACAGCTTTAAAACTCCGCCACGCCCAAGAACAAAAATTAATCGCAGTTTGGAAATCCAACCATTCATCCCACACCAAGGAAACTCCAGCTTGGGTAAATCGTTTAGTCTTAGCCGCCGATCAATTTATTGTAGATCGCCCCTTATCTGATGAGATTCATGGCAAAACAATCATCGCAGGCTACCACTGGTTTGGTGACTGGGGACGAGATACAATGATTAGCCTACCAGGATTGACCCTTTCTACAGGTCGCCCAGAAATTGCCCGTTCAATTCTGCGTACCTTTGCTAAGTATGTAGACCAGGGAATGCTGCCAAATCGCTTTCCGGATGCGGGTGAAACACCAGAATACAACACCGTCGATGCGACTCTCTGGTATTTTGAAGCCCTACGTGCTTACTACAACGCCACCGAAGACGACGATCTCTTAGAAGAACTTTTTCCCGTATTAGCAGATATCATTGATTGGCACTGTCGCGGTACTCGCTACAATATTCATTTGGATGCCGCAGACGGACTGCTTTACGCCGGGGAAGCGGGAGTACAGCTTACCTGGATGGATGTCAAAATCGGGGATTGGGTAGTGACACCCCGAACAGGCAAACCGATTGAAGTTAATGCTCTTTGGTATAATGCCCTGCGGACAATGGCTAACTTTGCCCGCCACATTGGCAAACCCCACCAAGAATATGACGCGATCGCTGAGCGTGCCTTAGCTAGATTCTCACGCTTTTGGAATCAACAAACAGGTTACTGCTACGATGTGCTAGATAGCCCTGATGGTGATGATCCATCCCTGCGCCCCAACCAAATTTTTGCTGTCTCCTTACCTGAAAGTCCCCTCAATCCTGCTCAACAAAAAAGTGTCGTGGATGCTTGTGCAAGAATGTTGTTAACTTCCCACGGATTGCGATCGCTCTCTCCCGACGATCCCCAATACCAAGGACACTACGGTGGCGATCAATTTCAGCGGGATAGCGCCTATCATCAAGGAACAGTTTGGGGATGGTTAATAGGCCCCTTTGTACTAGCACATCTACGGGTTTACAAGCATCCCGTCCAAGCGCGTCAATTTCTCGAACTAATGGCAAATCACCTACACGCGCATGGACTTGGCAGTCTCAGCGAAATCTTTGATGGCGATCCTCCCATGACACCACGGGGTTGCATTGCCCAAGCTTGGACTGTGGCAGAAGTTTTGCGTGCTTGGTTAGCAACTGAAGTGTAGAAAGAAGTGTTGTTTGTTGTTTGTTGGTTGACGGTTTTTGTAGGGTGCGTTACGGCTTAAAGCCTTAACGCACCCTACAACCGGATAATTTATTTTGGGGAGGTGCTCTCTATATGCGGAAGTGTCAAAAGTAACATCAGAGTAGTAAATCCAGTTTCCTTTCACTCTCCATTCGATGCGATCGCCAAGTTTTTCCCAAGCTTCTTTATAATACTTGCCGTCGGGCTTGCCGCCGACTTACAGGCAAATTTGCTTCTGAACGCTGAAGCCAAAGCGTCCACTGCTATATTTTAGCCACAGGCGTCTGCTGAGTCGGGAAAACCTGACTATTTTTTTGCTGAGTCCCTGGCTTTTGTTCTTGGCTGCGGTTCCAGATCAGTAAACCAGTAATTGCTACCAGCAACAATGCAATTATCCACAATGCACCATTGATTCTAGGACGATTTTCGGTTGGTTGATTGGTAATTTCTGGTGGACTTGGTGCGGTATTGGGAATGCGATCGCCAGCTGCATCCGACGGAATCACAATAGTAATATCATCTTCAATAGCACTGGGGCGATCGCTCTGTTTTTCTGTATTAATGATTATGGCTTCTGGCTGTGACTGGGAATCCTCAGTCATGGCAAAGGGAAGAGGTGCCCAAAAAAGAGCTTTGGCGAGTGCTTCTAAACCAGCGGGGTGAGTAAAGTAGGTGAGGTGGTCGCAGGCTGGATCTGGTAATAGTATTCTAGGCTGGGGTAAGCGGTTAGGATTGACAGCTTTGATGCTGGCGAGAGTAACGGCAATGTCGTTAGGTTGCTCAAAGAACACTCGTCCTACTACTCTATCTACAGCTTGACCAAACAGCTTTTGCAGCAAGCGCTGTACAGGACTAGATTGTTTGGCTGGCTGAATTTCTGTGGCTGCCGGAACCAGCGACCTGTCACCAGCAATAATTGTATAAGGAACGTGAGGATCTGGATTCTCGGCAAGTTGTGCTAGGAAAGTAGAATCTGGTTGCATTTGCTCAAGGGAAAAATCGTTAGCTTCCAGATATTCCAATAATTCAGCTATTATCTTTGCAGGCCAAACAATCGCCGAAAGTTGATTCAAAGCGAACCCCAAGGCTGCGAACACCAAATCTTGTACGGTGGGCCAGGGAGAACCAGCGTTGGGTGTGCCTAACATGACTAAATGTTGCACGACTTGATCGCCACCTTCTCGTTCGATAAACCAACGAGACACCAAACCACCCATAGAATGAGCAACAATATGCAATTCTTTGCCGTGGTTTGCTCCTAAGCCGACTGCATCCAGGCGTTGTCCTAAAAGTCGAGCATTCTCCTCAATAGTTGTCTGAATATTTTCGTAGTCAAATGTTAAAACTAAGTCATACAAATCTTTGATTGGACACTTTTGCTCATCTACTTCAACTAAGGCTGTTTCGATACTGGGAACCTGAGATTCCGTGTCGCCAATAATGCCATGTATGTAGAGGAGAATTCGCTTCGCTTGGGCAACTTTTGCTTTGACTTGCTCGATATTTTTTTCGTATATTACTTGATCGTTTTCACCAACTGTGGCAACAGCTAAAATTGGGTAATCAAATCTTCTTCCAAGTTTGCGACAAATTACTTTTTCAAAAAAGATACGAATTGACCCTTGCAAACTCCGACTACTTTCTAATGGTTGGGGTAATCGTTCAATTGTAATCTCTGTTTTACCATCGGCAGTCTTCTTGCCTTTGCCTAGAGGTAAGAAAAATTCCCCATCGTAACCCAATGGTAAAAGGTATTCGTTATCTGCTATTTCTCGATCAACCAGTAATTTGAGAGGTGCTTGTTTTGTGACAACAGTGTAATCTCCTACGTCGCTTAATTCCAAACCAGTCAAGCCAGGATCGCTGCCTCGGCTGGTGGTAAATTGGAAGGGTTCGGCAACGGCAAGTTGTTGTCGCAATAGGGAAGGAAAAATTACATTTCCTAAGTCTCTACTAGTTTGCGATACGGTTGTAAGATTAACTTTTGCTTGCAAACTGGCATGTGGTAGCACTTCTATTAAACCATTTTGCAATTGGATGCTGCGATCGCTCTGCAATGATTTGGCATCCTGTGGACGCACAATGGTAACTGCAACTTCCTGCGTCATCCAATCATCATAGTTGACTCTGGCTCTAGTTTTGATGGCATTGCGATCGCCAACTCCCTCGATTAAAATCCCCAGAGTACCTCTTCCTCCTAGAGAACGTTTTGGTGAAGGTGGATTTAAGCCATCTTGTTCTAGCAAACTAGCATCAAATTCAGTCGTGCTAGCAATCAACTTAAATATATCTTTGTACTCAGTCACACCCTGTGCCAAAAATTCATTTGGGATGATAAAGCCTAGCTCATCACTTGCGATTGTGACGTTACTTTCACTTCCTTTGGGTGCAAGTCGAACACTACTTCTTTCAGCAAAACAGGGAACATCTACTGCGTAGTTTTCTGAGAGAATTATGACATTGCAGTAGAGAGTTTTATCGCTGTTATTCGTAAGTCTAACTTGAACAGTTGGTGATATCCACTCGCCATTTTCATTGGTGTACTCAACCCGCATTTCTGAAGCCGATAAAGATTCTTGTCGTCCCGAAAGGACAATAATCTCCATTTTGATATCATCAGATTGAATGCGGCTGGTAGCGGGACTTTTGAGTTGCAGAATGTTTTGCCAACGGGCAATATGTTCTAAACGCTGAATCGCTTTAGAGGCAAAGTAAGGTGTGTAACCTATCTGAGTAGGTCTTTCTGGAAAGGGGGCGACTACAGGACGATTATTGCTAGGTTGTATAATCCAATACTGACCATTGTCAGCAAGCAGGTAGTAATCTGCGTCTTCTGGTTCTTCGACTTGCTGCACGTATAAAGAAGGTTGTCTGCTTGGGCCAGCAGTCAGAAGTGCTTGATGCGCCAGTTCTATGCCTTCGGCTTCACTGGCATCGCCTTTGAGATAAACTTGCAGAGGAGGTATTGGTAAGCTTGTAACTACTGCCCAATAACTAGCATTTTCCAGTAGGCGATCGCCTCCACTAATAATCTCTACCTTACTTCTTTGTGGCAACACTTGCGTAACACGTGCTTCACCTAAAGCAGTTCCTAAGTCGCGTAACTGTTCAGGTGTACTACCAGCAGGAAAAATAGCTAATAAAGTATCTGCACCATGCGAGGGTTTGGGAATACCATGAAGGACGCCACCGTCAATTACCCAACTATTTTCGTTGTAGCTGTGAGTCAAGGTGAAGTAGTGAGAACGTTGTGCGATCGCACCACCCAAGAATGGTTTGTCTAATTCCTGTAGATCGATCGCGTCAATTTGCGGTGACTGATCTCTGACTTTGCCACTGACCAAGGCATTGAGATTTCTAGCTAAATCCCGATACGTAATACTACCATTTGTCCGTTCTAGTGTGTGCAGCAAAAAGTATGAAAAAGCACCGCGGAATTTACCATCTTCTCCTTTATACTCTTTCGCTAACTCATAGTCTCGACATGCAGATAACACAACATGCTTGCCTTTAGGCAATACCACCCCAGTCATCTTCTTGTCCAAGCTGCGAGAAGTATGTAATACTTCCTCGAATGCTGTTTGGTCATCAGCGAAAATAAAACTGCTCAAAGGTCGTTCGCGATTATCTAGAGGGGCCTGACGCACAGTGACTTCTGGGTCTCTTGTTCCCGAACCAGAGTGACAGCAGTCCAAAATCACCACCACATGAGGATTTTTCTCGGCAACTTTAGAAATGAGGTAGGCTATCTCTTTATCTGCTAAGTCTCGACTACCTGCTGTACGGCTATCGTAACAAACCAAAGTTTCATCTAAACGGTCTGGTTCTAAGTTCCAAAATTCCTGTGGTGACTTTTCTTGCGCGCCATGACCGGCATAGTAAAACAGTACAACGTCTTCACTGTCAGCATTGCAAAGATGCTGCCGAAAGCCATTAATTATTGCCTGACGAGTGGCATTTTCATTGATGAGTATCCAAGGTTGATCTGTTGGTTCTACCAAATTCCATTGGCGATCGCCAGCAACTCGCTCCCGCAGATATGCTTCTACCGCACTGATATCGTTAACGCAACCTTGCAAAGACGGTATAGGCACAATTGAGGCAGGATCGTATTCGTCAATGCCGACTAGTAGTGCGTAAACGTTTTTAGCCATAATGATTGCTACTCCACTCTGTCAGGCTTTTTCAATTAATGGGTGATAGTTGATAGAACTTATGCGCTATGTCACCAATAAATGTTTTCTTTGTGTCTTGGTGTCTTAGTGGTTAATAAAACATATTTTTCAACCACTAAGACACCAAGTTAAAACTACTGTAAATTTACAACCCTAATTCCACAAGAGTTACCCCATCAACAGTTGTAGTATTGTTCGCGCATCACTACACTGACGAAATTTATAATACAGCATTTGTGAAGCTGTGTAGCTTCATGGTGCATTACACGTTAATTACCAATTAAAGTCCAGAAGTACCCATCGGGTGCAACGAAAGAAAAACTTGGTTCTCCAAACTCATTTTCTATGATAGTTGTGAACTGTTGCACTGGGCTCGCTTTAATGCGATCGCTAAATTGATTTAGTCCTCTGACTCGGTAAGTGTACAAACACATTCCCAAGCAACCGGGTTGTGCTGCCTCAAAGTGCGAATCTATATTCATAGAATCGGGAAAACGAATAATATAAAGTCTGCCACTACGCGCTGCCATAAAGTCGGTCGTAGAAGAACGCGGATCGTCAAAGGCTGTCACAAAAAACTTTTCACCTGGTTGGAGATCAAAAATTTCCCGGCCTGCTAGTGATGATTCGTAGCTAGTCTCGACATCATCACGCACTCGCAATAAACCTAACACTTCGTCATAAAACTTCAACTTTTCTTTGCTGTCATCTTGAATTACCATCCCCATGTGAGTAAACTGACTAGTTTTAAAAGGAGAATCAATATTAATATTTCCGTAATCGGGGAGCGTATAGCCAAACCTTTGAAACAAAACCTGTCGCGCTAATGGTTGCAGCAGCAGCATTTCTCGCACCCCAATCATGGTATCGGCAAATGGACGGTTTTGCCTTTCTTTGTTATAGATGACCTCCCAGTGGGGGTGAGTAAACCGGAGTTGATACCCTGCTGCTTTTGCCTCTTCCGCATGATTTAGGATATTCAAAATATCAGTGGTTAAGGTCGTGGCCCAGCGATTACCCTTTACTTTCATTGACCCCATCCCCAATCCAGTGTTGGTGGGATGTTGCCAAATCATTAAACGAATCAAACCATGATCTGCATCTTGGTGGTAAAGACGAATCGAGCGTAAAGGCGAGTCTACACCATACAATTGTTTCGCTATAGCTGCTGGTAACTCTCCCTCTTGACCAACGCGATAGCCGAATTGCTCCCAATACTGAATTGCAGTAATTGCTTCTGGGACGCCAATACACACTTCATATATGCCTTCGATTACAATTTGTTGTCCCTGATTCATAGTTTGTTAAATATGTGCAACAAATGTTTAAATTCAATCAACCTTGAGTAAAAATACCTGAGTTTGTTTCAAAGTTAGGTTATTTTGGGCTTTGCCGGAAAATCTTAATGAGTAAAAATAACTAAAATTTTTCCATAGGTGTTTTTTCGGCACACCACTATCATTGTCGCTGTTAGTGGTCAATTGTGAAAAAAGGGAATGGGGAGGTGGGGAGTGGGAAATGGGGAGATGAGGAGAATAACCACTAACCCTTCGGGTACTCTACGAGAAGCCGCCCTGACGGGCGTCTACGCTAGTCGCTCATGGCGCGCTAGCTCACCACTAACCACTAACCACTAACTACTAACTACTAACTACTAACTACTAACCACTAACCACTAACTAATGACAAATGACCAATGACAAATGACTATTGACCGGATTTTTACTTACTAGATTCTGCCTAAAGAAAAAGTTAAAAAAATTGCAGGTGCAAAAAAGCTAAGTATAAGATTTACGCATCTATCAAAAGACTGAATTTTAACTACGAGTTTTCAACTACGAGTTTTCAACTATCGTGAAACAAAGGTACGTGTGGTGTATCAGCAATACGGGCATTGCTACCCATGTCAGCCAAATTTAGTGTGGCTGCATGTTCTATCCGACTCTACGATCGCGCTCGCCTATTACCTCATCCCTATTATGCTTGTCTATTTTGTTCGCAAGCGGCAAGATTTCCCTTGTAAGTGGATTCTCAGGATAATTGCGGCATTGATTGTAGCTGGTGGCACTATCCACTTGATGGAGATTTGGACGCTCTGGCATCCGAGCTATGAGTTACTAGGGTTTTTCAAAGCCATCACGGCTTCTGGTTCACTGTGCGCGACTATGGTATTGGTGCGATCGCTTCCAAAAGTTCTTGCTATTCCCAATCTGGCAGAACTGAAGAAAGCGAACCAACAGCTTGAACTTGAAATCAACGATCGCCTTTTAGCCGAAGAAGCATTACGCGAGAGTAAAGAGCGCTTCCACAATGCCTTTGACTACGCTGCAATTGGCATGGCACTGGTGGGACTAGATGGTAGTTGGCTTCAAGTTAATCATTCTTTGTGCGAAATTGTCGGTTATTCGGAACAAGAATTACTCTCCACGACTTGTCAAGAAATTACCCATCCAGACGACTGCGATACCGATCTTAACTACATACACCAACTGCTAACTGGCGAGATTCGCTGTTATCACATGGAGAAGCGGTATATACACAAGCTTGGACATGTGGTATGGATTCTGTTGAGTGGATCGCTAGTGTGCGACATTCACGGTCAACCATTGTACTTGATCGCCCAGATTCAAGACATTACCGAGCGCAAGCACGTGGAACAGACTTTACAACAACAAGCTTGCATTTTTGAAAATATCTCCGATGGTGTAATTGTGACAGACTTGTCAGGTCGCATCATTGATTGGAATCGAGCCGCAGAAAAGATGTTCGGTTATACCAAAACAGAGGTATCAGGCAAAACGTTGGGTATTCTGCATAAACCAGAAGAGTCTGCTGTAGTGACACAGCAAATCATGGATGAGTTGCTCAGTACAAATCGTTGGGATGGTGAAATTAAGTTTATCCGTAAGGATGGAACTGAAGGCGTATGCGAAACAGTATTCGTGCCACTATACAACGAACAAGGTCAGCCAAGCGCAACTATTGGTGTCAACCGTAATATTACCGAACGCAAACAAGCAGAAGCCGCGTTGCACAAAGCCAACGAGCAACTCACCTGTTGGGTGCAAGAACTAGAACAGCGCAACCGTGAAATTGCCTTACTCAGTGAAATGAGTGATATCTTGCAAGCTTGCTTGACAGTAGAAGAGGCCTATAAAGTAATTGCTCAGTTAGTCCAACCCTTATTTCCGGAAACCTCAGGTGGAGTGTTTATTATTAGTTCCTCAAAACACTTAGTCGAGGCTGTGACTATTTGGGGTGACTCAATCCTAGCGAGTAAGAAAGTATTTTCACCCAAGCAATGCTGGGCGCTGCGACGGGGGCGATCGCATTTTGCCGCATCTGGCGATCGCGGTTTACACTGTACGCACATTGAGGAAGATATATTCAGCGGTGAAGCTCTCTGCGTACCAATGATGGCACAGGGCGAAGCTTTGGGGATGTTACATTTGCATTCACAACACAAAGGACAATTTACAACAGCCAAACAACAGCTAGCCTCTGCGGTTGCTGAACGCATAGCACTAGCTTTGGCAAACCTCAGACTCAACGAAGCTTTACAACAGCAGAGTATCCGCGATCCTCTCACAGGTTTATTTAATCGCCGCTATCTAGAAGAATCTTTAGAAAGAGAAGTAAGCCGAGCTGAACGCAACCAGCAACGAATAGGAATTATCATGATTGACGTTGACCATTTTAAAAGTTTCAATGACACATTTGGTCATGAAGCAGGCGATATTGTGTTGCGCGAACTCGGTGGATTTTTAAAAAAGCAAGTCCGCAAGGCTGATATAGCCTGTCGCTATGGGGGTGAAGAGATGTTGTTGATTTTGCCAGAAACATCTTTAGAAGTTTGTCAAGAACGCGCTGAGCGAATCCGGCAAGGAGTTAAACACTTGGATGTACAGCATCAACGTCAGAAATTAGGCAACATTACATTGTCGTTGGGAGTAGCAATGTTCCCAGAACACGGAATGACAGGTGCAGGAGTAATTGAAGCCGCTGATGCTGCACTTTATATTGCCAAAAAAACGGGGCGCGATCGCGTTGTTATGGCTCAATCTCAATTTGAGTAGAATACTTGGTGTCTTTGTGCCTTTGTGGTTGAAAAAATCTCAAACCACCAAGACACTAAGACACCAAGGAAAAGTTAACCGAACTGCATTGGGAGTGAGGTGATTTTAGCGGTATATTCAATAAAGTTTTTAGGTAAATCTGTTGCTTATGAAACCGCGTCCTCTACAATTGTGGCTCCTTAGCGGCAGTACGTTTTTGTTTGCGTACTGTTGCAAGCCAACAGCAGCACAAATTGTTCCGGATGCGACACTACCAGTCGATTCCGCTGTCACTCAACAAGGGAATACTAGCAGAATAGAAGGAGGAACAACAGTTGGCACGAATTTATTTCACAGCTTTGATTCGTTTTCTATCCCCACTGACAGCACAGCCTTTTTCAACAATACTTTGGATATTCAGAATATTATTAGTCGGGTAACGGGAAAATCTATTTCTAATATTGATGGCTTGATTCAGGCTAACGGTACTGCGAATTTATTTCTCATCAATCCCAATGGGATCGTCTTTGGTGCTAATGCTAGGTTAAACGTTGGTGGCTCTTTTTTAGCTAGTACAGCCAATAGTATCAACTTTGCTGATGGCACGCAGCTCAGTACAACTTCCCCTCAGACTACACCGCTGCTGACTGTCAGTACTCCCATTGGTTTGCAATTTGGACAGAATTCAGAAAGCATAAAGGTACAAGGTACGGGATACGATTTATCTGTTGCGACGCCTAGATTCTCACCAATCGTTAAGGGTAGTCGCGCAACTGGTTTGCGGGTGTCGCCAGGAAAAACCCTCGCTTTGGTAGGTGGTGATGTAGATGTAGAGGGTGGCACGTTAACGGCCGAACAAGGACGAATTGAGTTAGGTAGTGTAGATGATGGACAGGTGAGCCTTACTCCCATTTCCTCTGGCTTTGCCCTAAATTATCAAGGCGTAAAAAGTTATCGAGATATTCGCCTATCGCAACAGTCCCTAGCCGATGCTAGTGGCGGTGGTGCTGTTCAGGTACAGGGTAATAATGTCGCGCTGACTGATGGTTCACTCATTTTGATTCAAAATCAAGGGCAGCAACAAGGGGGAAGCATTAGCGTTAATACCGATCGGTCTTTAGAAGAGAGTGGAACCAACTCAAATGGCATGCTTAGTAGCGGTTTGCGTAGTGAAACCACAGGAGATGGAACTGGAGCAGATATTGCAATATTCACTCCTGTGTTGGCTATTAGAAATGGGGGAGCAATAACTACTCGTTCCTACGGCGCTGGCAAGACGGGGAATGTGAGTGTCAACGCCTCAGACTCCGTGCAAGTGATTGGGTATTCACCCGTCGATCCTTTTGTGGAAAGCTTCATCTCTGCTGTCGCGTTCAGTTCTGGAGATGCAGGAGATATCAGCTTGTCAACAGGAAAGTTATCCCTTCTGCAAGGGGGAAGAATATTATCTACAACTTTTAGTACTGGCGATGGTGGAGATGTCACCGTGAATGCTCGTGACTCTATCGAAGCGATTGGAGTGACAAACAATTTCTCGCCAAGTAATTTGTCTGCTCTCACTTTCAACGGTGGAGATGCTGGAAGAGTGACAATCAACACATCAAAGTTGTTGCTTCGTAATGGAGGATCAGTCAGTACTTCTACGTTGGACACGGGTGATGCTGGCAGTATTGTCATTAATGCTACAGAGTCTGTGGAAATAGGTGGTAAAGTCCCACAAACAGGCGATTTTAGTTTTGTGCGATCGTCTGCCCCTGTTGTAAATAATGCTTTACAAAGAGCGTTTAGACTACCTCCCGTACCGAAGGGTGTTTCTGGAGATGTGACAATTAAAACTCAGCAATTGAAAGTTACAGATGGTGCAAGAATCGATGCCAGAAATGATGGCCCAAACAATGCTGGGACTTTGCGGGTAGATGCTAACTATATCTTTTTAGAGCGTGATGGTGGTATCACTGCTGCCACTGCATCCGGTGAAGGTGGCAATATTCAACTTGTGGCACGGGATTTGTTACTGTTGCGTGACAATAGTTCCATATCTGCCTCAGCAGATGGTAACGGCAATGGAGGTAACATCAGTATTAATACTCCTTTATTAGTTACTGTTGCCAAAGAAAATAGCGACATCAGTGCTAATTCTGTTAACTCTCGTGGAGGTAATGTGACTATCAATACCTCTGGACTTTTCGGCATCCAGTTCCGTGAGACATCTACTTCATACAGTGATATCACTGCTACAGGGGCAAATTCTGAGTTAAGTGGCACAGTCAGAATTAACACCCCGGATTTAGATCCTAGTTCTGGATTAGTGGAATTACCAGCTATCCCTATCGATTCTACAAAACTAATAGCACAAGGCTGTCCTGCTAACCAAAGCAATAGATTTATTATCACCGGACGTGGAGGCTTGCCACCCCTACCAAGCGAAGCACTCCGCACCGAGAATACAGTACCGCTCCCTTGGGTTACGCTTGAGCCTCAGGAGATGGGGAGAGATGTAGAGACGCGCCATGGCGCGTCTGGGAGATGGGGAGAATTATTACCCAAATCTTCCATCCCAAATCAAATTGTTGAGGCTAATGGTTGGATAGTTAACAAATCTGGTGAGGTAGTACTGACAGCTTCTGCACCTACAACCACGGCTTTGGGTTCTTGGCTTACTCCCCCAACTTGCCCTTGAGACAGTAGAGATATGAAAGTAAACGGCAAAAAACGCCCTGGAATTTTCCGCGCTGTGCAACCTTACCTAAAGCTGGTTGCTTCTCACTCACGTTGCTTCTACGCTAGCAGGTGGCTCAGGAGAATCATACTTGCTCTAGGAACTGCGTTCTTGATTATCTGCCAGTTTAGTTTAAATCCAGGCATACAAATTGCCTTTCCTTTAGCTCAGGCAAAGAGTACCTACAATCAGTCAAATGCTCAAGCCTTGGTTGAACAAAGTCGAAAACTCTACGATGCTGGAGATGACAATCAAGCTGTAACGGTTTTGCAACAGGCTGTAGAAGCTTTTAGAGCTAGTGGAGATAGACTAGGGGAAGCAATGGCGTTAAGCAATCTTTCTTTAGCCTTGAAACAACTCGGACAGTTAGAAAAAGCAAATGACAATATCACACAAAGTCTCAAGATTTTAGAAACTGACCAAAACAGAGGTTTGGCGTCTCTACAGGTGTTAGCACAAGTGTTAGACGTTCAAGGTAGTCTGCAATTGGAACTAGGCAGAACCCAACAAGCTTTAGATAGTTGGAAACAAGCTGCTAAAACCTACGAGCAAATAGGTGATGAACCTAGTAGAATCCGTAGCTTAATAAACATTGCTCAAGCTGAGCAAACTTTGGGGCATTATCGTCAGGCTCGCACAAATTTAGAGCAGCTTTTTACCTCTGTGCAGAAACAACCAGACTCTCTGATGAAAGCAACCGCTTTACGCAGCCTTGGTGATGTTCTGCAATTAGTCGGTGAATTAGAAAAGTCCTTAAAGGTATTGCAGCAAAGCCGTGATGTCGCGCAAAGATTGCGATCGCCCTCCCAAATGGGTGCAGCACTGCTGAGTTTAGGTAACACCCAACGCGCCTTGGGTAATAGAGGGCGTAACCAGCAAAATACAGTCAGCCAGGAAAAGTCTACACCGTTGCAGTGTACAATCACAAACGCGAATAATCCTATCTCTAAGGAAGCTTCCAGGTACTATCAACTGGCTGCCCAATCTTATCAGCAGGCGGCTGATATTTCTGGCTCTCCGCTCGTGCAAATTCAAGCACAAGTTAATCAACTGAGTGTATTGCTGGAATTGCAGAAATGGTCAGAAGCACAGAAATTAGCGTCTGAGGTACAGTATCAGCTTACCCGGATACCTGCCAACCAAACAGCAATATTTGCCGAAATTAACTTGGCTCAAAGTTTGATATGTTTAAAGCGAGCTACGATCGCAGACAACCCAGGGTGGAAGGAAATTGCCCAAGGTTTAGCAACAGCAATTCAACAGGCAAACAGTAATGGCGATCGCCGCTCAGTTGCTTATGCTTTGGGTGCGCTGGGTGGACTGTACCTCGAAACCCAAGATGTGCATAATGCCCAGAAGCTGACTGAGCAAGCTTTAACAACAGCTCAAACAATTCAGGCAGGGGACATTGCTTATTTGTGGCAATGGCAGTTAGGACATATACTCAGAATCAAAGGCGATATTAAAGGTGCGATCGCATTCTACAAGCAAGCAGTCAGTACCCTTAATTCTTTACGCAATGATTTAGTTGCCCTCAACCCAGATGTTCAGTTTTCCTTTCGGGATAATGTCGAACCTGTCTATCGGCAATTTGTAGATTTACTGTTGCAACCTCCCCCTCTTTCCCCCTCTGTAGATGGGGGGATTAGTCAACAAAACTTAAAGCAAGCCCGCAATGTCATTGAAGCTCTCCAGTTAACGGAACTAGAAAACTTTTTTAGAGAAGCTTGTTTGCAGCCTTCACCAAAGCAGATTGATGAAGTTGTTGACAAAACTGACCCAACAACAGCAGTCATCTATCCAATTATTTTAAAAGACCGTCTGGAAATCATCCTCAAGTTACCAACTAAAAACGAACTTCGCCACTACACAATTTATAAACAAGCAAGTGAAGTTGAAACTGCCTTAGAGAAATTACAGCAATCTCTAACAGAACCAGACCAAATTAATGATGTCAAGAAATTTTCTGGGCAGGTGTATAGCTGGTTAATTCAACCACTAGAAGCCGAACTAGCAAAAATGAAAATCAAAACATTAGTTTTTGTGTTGGATGGTTCTTTGCGAAATATCCCTATGGCAGTCCTCTACGACGACACGCATAAACAATATTTAATCCAGAAGTATGCTATTGCTCTAGCTCCTGGTTTGCAGCTAATTGATCCCAAACCTTTGCAACGAGGAAAGCTAAATGCTTTAGCCGCCGGAGTTAGCGAACAACGCAACATCGAAGGTCGAAAGTTTGCTCCACTCAAAAATGTGGAAGTCGAATTGCAAAAAATTCAGTCGGCAATACCCAAAAGTGAAGAACTTCTCAATCAGAATTTTACTAAAACAAATGTAAAAAACCAAATTGAAGAAGAACCATACACCGTAGTTCACATCGCAACTCATGGCGAATTTAGTTCTAATGTTGAGAAAACATTTATCCTCACTTGGGAACAACTCCTGAAAGTAAAAGATTTTGATAACTTATTGCGAATTCGCAATGGCAGTGAGTCTCGCGCTATTGAATTACTTGTTCTTAGTGCCTGCCAAACTGCTGTTGGAGACACGCGAGCTACCTTGGGACTTGCTGGCATAGCAGTACGGGCGGGCGCACGTAGTACGTTAGCAACTTTGTGGTCAGTAGATGATGAATCTACAGCTGAACTCATGAGTAAGTTTTATCAAGAGTTAGAAAACACCAAGCTTACTAAAGCTGAAGCTCTCCGTCTTGCCCAACTGAAGCTATTAACCGATCATGAAATTCCTTATTTATGGGCACCCTACGTTTTAGTGGGAAATTGGCTTTAAATCAGTTATATTTCCTGCCTTTTTGCCAAATTTTGAAGTCTTTAAAATCATTAATTTCTGACATTTAAAAACCTCTTAATTTATTCCCCTGTTCTCCGTTCCCTGTTCTTTGTTCCCAATTTATTTTTTACCTCTCCAATCATAGGCTGTGTACTTAAATTCTCTAGACCAACATCTTGCAATAGCTGAGCCCAATCCTTATTAAAGGTGGGATTCTGTGGCTCACTCAAGCGGAATTTTGCCAACTCACTCAAAGCTGAGTACCAAATACCATTTTCAGCATAAATAGCTATGCGCTGCCGTGGTGTGGTAGCTGATTTCAATAGATACTCTAAGTCTGGTTTGAGTGCTACTCTTTGCACCCATCCACGTACAAACACTGGGTTGGATAAGTTTCCAGAGGCGCTATCAATTGCATCTTTACAGTAAAGTTTGAAGTACCATTGATAGGTTTTGTCGATTGCTAGTGGCGCTGTAGACGGCAGGCTCAAACCAACAATACCTGGTGTTTTTGGTAGGGTGAAATCAGTTCGATAAACATCTTTGTTTGCTTCATCTTGTAATACAAACTCTCCAGTAGATACATCAGTTGCCTTATAGGGGACAAAAAACCAGAAGGTAGGATGCTCTTCTACTGCTAAAGCCACGTTTTTTGCAGGTATTAAAGCAGTAGTTAACAATTCCACGGGGGGACACTTGCCACGGCTTCCTGTTCCTCCTCTTTTGGTAGGTCTACCTCGGCTTGATCCATCGGGTTCTTTTTCTCGAAAGCGAATTTGTATCCGCTCAGAACCATTGCTGGCTAGTTGATTGGATTGTGCCACTACTGGCACTAAAAAACTCATGTAACACAATAATGCAAAAGTTATGGTCAACGCACATTTTGATTTAGTCATTAGTCATTGGTGATTTTTTATTAGCAAATAAGCATCACAGATTTTTGTGGTGACTGGGTGAGAATGGGTAATAGATATTCTGAGATACCCTGTTTATTAAAACTACAAATATCATGACTAAACCCGTCTTTGTAGTGTTTAGTCATCTTTGTTTCTTATGTGTTATTTGCAACAACTAACTACTATATGGGTGGGTTTAACCATTTATTCAATAGGTTGAACCAAAGTAGAGACGTAGCAATGCTACGTCTCTACAGGATTTATATGTATTATGATTAACGTGAAATGGTATAATATTCCTGAATGACCAACAGTATCCTTTAAGAAGTCGGGGAGCTTACCTCTATGTGATGTTAATGTATTAGCCAGCGCTGATTGAGGCAAGGACACAATATAAGCTTTGATATTTTGATAATAGTAAAATAAAGTATAGAGACACAAAAGTTTGTGTCTCTATATCTTACCAATTTTTAAATTTGGCTAATTAGGAAGCTTTCGAGTTTCTATAATTTGCGTCCATCCAACAACGCGGTAGATTTTCACCAGAAGGAAAAACTAGATTTTCTTTTCTATAAGATTCCGATGCTTGTTCTTCCTGACCTTGTTGTTCTTTAGCATGAATACTATCAATATTAGGGTCAATTAATTCTTGAACATCCTGAATTTTAACCAATTCGCCAGTATCTTTGATTTGTAGCAACATAATGGATAACCTCCGTAAGTTTGCATTAAGTAGATTGGCATAAATAAACTAATTTATGATGATGAGATTTAGTGGTGAGTAGTTTGTTGTTATAATTAACTACTAGCACTATTTAAAATTATTGATACATTAGCTATTCTTGAATATCAGGCATAAAAAAACTATGTATCAGCCTTCTTTTTCAAGCAAATTTGCAAAATGAAACTGATACGCAGTTATACTTTTATTTATGAAAAGATAGCAATAAATCTAGCCAAGATATTTTTATAAAACTTGGCAAGAAAAATTACATTTCGCGTTGAAATTTTTCCAATATATCTACTAAATTGACCTGGCATTGCAAGGGCAATAAATCAATCAAAGGAATTTCTCTTCTACCACCGCCAATTTTGACTGGAATGGATTCTAGAACTTGGATAACATCGTCTTCATCTACAGGCTTATTGTCAGTAATTAAGGGATACACTTGTTCTGCAACCACAGTATGCAATTTGGCATCAGATAAATACAGATGCCACTTGGCAATGTCTATGTAAACGTTTTCGCCAATTTCAGTTGCTAGGGCTTCCAGTAATTCTGTAGTGTTAGTCTTAGCCATAAAAATAACCCTCATGAACGGAAGCGAATTTTCATGCTCATTATTATTATTGCTCAATTAATAGGCTGATTCTACTGCCACAAGTTACAATCGCCCCAGTCTTGTTAGTCATTCTTCAGGTGGATTTGGGTGGTGTCTCGCGGTAGTCGGCGATCGCAGCAATATAAATTAGATGTGCCAACAATACCACTAACCAGCCTGCTGTCACCCAAGGTAGCCACTCCCAAGTAGCTTTCAAGAAGTTGTGAAAAAACCACAACCCAGAATTACACGCCGCAAATATTGCCACATGTACGGCAAAGTTCATCCGGTCATCGAGTTTGCGGTAAGCTGGGTCATTGCGATCGGGTTTACGAGGCCAACGAGGAGGCATACAAGTTTGTTACAGATTTTAATCAAATTGTTTTCTGACTCATTTTAGGATTTTTTCGGCTATTATTGCAGTCCACTCAAAAAATCTACTGGACTTATAATTGCCGTGACTGGTATGCTTGCAACTGTGCCCGCAGTTGGGCAATTTATTCTGCCATGTCTATAACCATAGCAGCTCCAACTAAATTTAGTCCTAAATCCCGACGCAAACGCATAATTTGACCGATCCGAGCAATATCGCGCGATCGCAACATCGAATTAATCGGTGAAATCAATCCCAACGCTGCAAAACGTTCTATCAGTGCAGTTGATGTTTGCGTCACTAAAGCCGCATACTCAAATGTGTAAAGGCGATCGCCCTCTTCAGAGACAACCACTCGTGATAGGCTAACTTGATTCATAGTTTCACCTCTTCTAGAGCAGTACGTGGATCGAAAGTGCTACTGTCGCGGATTTTTTCATAGCACTCGCGTTCGGTCGAACTCAAATCTTTGGGAGATACAATTTGCAATTTGACAATCAAATCGCTGCGTCCTCCTTTTGGTTGTGTCCATCCTTTACCCCGTAGCCGCAAAGATTGTCCGGAACGCACACCCGCCGGAATTGTCATAGTGACGTTACCATCGGGTGTTGGGACTTTCACTTGTGTTCCCAAAACAGCTTCATCTGGTCGAATCGGAATCTCACAAGTGAGGTTATCGCCTGCAAATCGGAAGAAGGGATGGGGCAATACTTCTATTGTCAAGTATAAATCTCCCCGCTGTTGGGAAAACGGACTGGGACGTCCTTTACCTTTGATACGAACGCGACTTCCGGATTTTGCACCTGGGGGAATACGAACAGTAACCGTTTCACCATTGATTTGCAATCGTTTCTGTGTACCGTGAAATGCTTCCGAAAAAGTCAGGGTAATAGCCGCTTCCGTATCGGGTGCGGGTACTTCGGTGGCAACATTTTCAAAAAAATCGCCATAGTCGCGATCGCCGCCTGTATAGGTACGATAAGTATAACTTCTGCCAGTTCGACCTGCACCACCAAACCGACCAAGCAGGTCGTTGATAAACTCATCAAATGGATGACATTTTGCTTTTCAGAAATTAAGACTTTTATCTTTTTGCTTAATCTTGTTGATAGAGGTAACAAACCCATCCTGTTGTAAATATGGAAATGACATTTAGAGGTGGAATTTTAGAGGTGAATAAAAATGGCTAAAATCAACCCGATTCAACTACAAAAACATTTGAAGGGCGTGGACTATCCAGCTAGTAAACAAGAATTGATTCAGCGTGCTCAACAGCAAGGCGCTGATGAGAATGCTATCTCTGTTTTACAGCAATTGCCCGATCAGGAGTACAAAACTCCAACTGATGTCAGTGAAGCTGTAAGTTCAATTAAATAAGTCAAGTACGTAGGCATAAATAAATCTATGTCTTGTGGTGACTGTTAGTAGTAGTTGTTTGTTGTTAGTTATTTGTTGTTTGTAACAATTCACTATCAGCGAGCAACTACCAAAAACATAGAACTTATTCTTATTGAAAATAATCTCCTGATTTACCGCCAGTTTTACTCACTAATCGAATTGATTCAATTTGAATCGACTTTTCTAAAGCTTTCGCCATATCATACAGAGTGAGAGCAGCGACAGAAACGGCTGTTAATGCTTCCATCTCTACACCAGTTTCAGCTTTGGTTTTGACTGTAGCCTGAATTTGATAACCAGGTAATTGGGAATCGGGTGTGACGGTTACTTCTACTTTTTGCAAGGGTAAGGGATGACACAAGGGTATCAAGTTAGCCGTCTGTTTAGCTGCCATAATTCCCGCTAGTCTTGCCGTTGCCAATACATCTCCTTTGGGAGCATTCCCTGCTTGGATGGCAGCAAAGGTCTCTGGTAACATCCGCACTCTAGCAGCAGCGGTTGCTTGGCGGACTGTAGGTGCTTTTCCAGACACATCTACCATCTGGGCTTGACCCTGATGATCTAGATGCGTAAGGTCAGCAGAATGAAATGGAAAATTTTCTTGCGTCATTTGGTAATGATGTGTTAACATTAGATCCTGTGACCAACAAGGGCGTGTAGCTCAGTGGACTAGAGCACGTGGCTACGGACCACGGTGTCGGGGGTTCGAATCCCTCCTCGCCCGTACTTTTTAGAGACGCTTTTGTAGAGACGCGAGATCTCGCGTCCCTACATTATTGCAATATCTGGCGTCTCTACATTTAGATTTTGTTCAAAGCGTAAACATCTTCACCGCGACCGAGGGCAAAACGCACGGAGGTGGCAAGGTTCTTACCGGACTGAGTTAGGAAGACGAGAATGCCGAGTCCAGCAAAAGCAGCAGTGACACCGAAGATATTCCGATAGCCAAATTGTTCGGCTACAAAACCAAAAACAGGGCCTGCGATCGCGATGCCAACATCAAATCCAGCGATGCACAAAGCAAAAATACGTCCTCTTTCTTGTGGCAGCGAACGATCTGTCATCATTGTTGAAACCATCGGGATCAGCGTACCGCCTCCAGCGCCTTCAATCAAAGCAGCGATTAAGAAAATACTGACATTATTGGCTAACCACATCAACACCATTGAGACAGAATAGAAAACTAAGCCTAAAGTGACAAACAATCCCCGTCCTAAGCGATCGCTGGCTCGACCAATAAATACCCTACCACTAAAGCTAGAAATGGCGGAGGCTGTGTAAAACAACCCAACATTCAAGTCAACCTGAGTGGATTTGATGAATAGGGGTGCAAAAGTGTGTAAACTCCCAACAGTCAAACCAACCATCAACATCACAAATGCTGGTATTCTTACTCTTGGACTAACCAACATGCGCCAAAAATTAGTCTTTTGGTCTTTGGCTTGTTGCTGTGTTTGAATTGGTGGATTGACAACTGGCACAATACACAAGACCCCTAATCCACCCAGTCCCGCAGATAACAAAAATAATGCAGTATCACCGGCCGCAGCTTGTAAATAACCGCCCAAAGCAGGGCCTACTGCTAAGCCAATCGGATTGACCAGACTCATGTAGCCAATGATCTCACCACGATGGTTTGGTGGTGCTAAATCTGCAACCAGCGCTAAATAGCCAGTCGCAAAAGCGGCGATACTAATGCCATGAAAAGCACGTATCACCATCAATAAAGGAAAAGAATTAGTGAGTCCGTAACCCAGAGGGGCGATCGCTACTACCAAGATACCAATGAGCAATACAATTTTACGACCCCGTTTATCTGCTAACTGTCCTAGCCAGGGACGAAACAGCAACAATCCAATGGCAAAACCACCCATCAAAATCCCGATTTGTTGCTTGGTTGCACCCACTTCTTCAAGATAGAGTGGTAGGGTTGGCAATAAACAAGACAAACTAGACCAGAACAACAAACCTGCTGCAAACAAAATCAGCAGGTTACGCCGTAGTTTGGTATCAGTTTTACTAAGTACTTTCACAGCAGATGTAATCTTTTGTTAGTAGTTAGTAGTTAGTAGTTAGTAGTAGAGCGTCAAGGTTGATTTGATGGGTAAATTTTAAAGCTTTTTCTCTCTTGTTTGGTTTGTCCTCCAAGTCTTGCTTGTCGCATCTGAATCCATCAATTCAAAGTTGACAGACTAGTAGTAGGGGCGAAGGACTGTTGGCCCGTACAGTAGTTGGTTGCTAACCACTAACCACTAACCACTAACTATTAACTAATTTTACATTACTTAATATTTTTAGCGACTACCTCGCGCACTCGATAAATAGGACGTCCTTGGGATTCATGATAAGTACGCATCAGCAACTCTGCCAACAGTCCAAAGCAAAACAGCTGAACTCCAGTCACTAGCAAGAGAACCGCCAAAATGAGTAAAGGGCGATCGCCAATATCCTGACCTAAAGCTAATTTTACCCAAGTCAAGTAAATGCCAATTGCCCCTCCCGAAAGTATGGAAATCAAACCCCACAACCCAAAAACATGCATTGGGCGAGTGAGGAACCTTTTCATAAAATAAATTGTTAACAAATCCATCACGACTCGGAACGTCCGCGACAAACCATACTTGCTGCGACCAAAGCGGCGGGCATGGTGACGTACGGGCATTTCTGTAATTCTTGCCCCTTCGATATACGCTAGGGCTGGTAAAAATCGGTGCAGTTCACCGTAGAGGTTCATATCTGCCACCAATTCAGCGCGATAGGCTTTTAGCGAACAACCATAGTCATGAACGTGCACGCTAGTAACTCGGCGAATCAACCAGTTGGCAATTTTGGAAGGAAGTAACCGCTTTAGGGCTGCATCTTGGCGATTTTTCCGCCAACCGCTAACCAAGTCGTAACCTTCCTCCAGCTTGGCTAACAACACAGGTATATCCGTAGGGTCATTTTGCAGGTCGGCATCTAATGTTACAACTGCTTTGCCACGGGCGTAATAGAAACCAGCAGCCATTGCCGCAGTTTGACCGTAATTACGCCGCAGAATCACTGCTTTTAAATCATTGCGAATTTGCGCTTGTTCTTTGAGAAACCGCGCTGAACCATCTGTGGAACCATCATCTACACAGATGATTTCGTAACTGAGATTGCTGGCGTTTAAGCTGGAAGCGATCGCCTCCAATAAATGAGGCAAACTCTCTACTTCATCACGCACAGGCACCACCACCGAGACATCTGGAATGGGTAAGGACTTTGCCTCATGCTGTCCAGCCATCCCATTAGAAACTAATCCACTCCTCATATTTGTTCTTTATGTCCTCTTTCAGTAGGGGTATCGGGGTTTAGGGTATCCCTGTCAAGGTGCAGCCTTCAACATCAAGTTTTCTTTGTGCCTTTGTGTCTTTGTGATTCAAAAACAAATTTTATTAACCACCAAGACACTAAGACACCAAGTAACAAGCAAATAGGACTTTTTTAACCCACTTTGACAGGGCTAGGGTTTAGGGGTATTGAAGAAAAACGAATTCACCCTTACACCCTTTTCTCTGTGATTCTGCGGTTCGTAACTTTTCACCACTCTGCCAGCACCGCGTAGCTGCTGGTAGTATGACTGACTAACCTCATCACCTTGTTCCGAGAGAAGGTCAATTCCAATACCGTTACGCCCCTTATCTTGACCAGAACTATGGATATAAAACCCATCTCCTAAATAGAGTCCCACATGAGTAGCTTTTTGGGGAGTCCCAAAGAATATGAGATCGCCTGGTTCTAATTCTGTAATGGCTATTGGCTGAGTGAAGCCTTCCTGTTGATAGGCATCTCTGGGCAACCAGATACCCACCGAACGAAACGCCGCCTGCATCAGGCCCGAACAGTCGTAATTTGGCCCGACTGTACCACCCCAGAGATAATGATTGGGTTGCTGCATCGCTTTATGGGTAAAAGCGATCGCTTCTGGCAGTAGTTTTTTAATCTCTGCTTCAGAAAATGATTTAGCCTGATAAGGTACAGTAATTCCTTGTAATAAAACCAAATCTGTAAGCGACAACCACCCCGGATAGTCATCCTCACACAAACACACTTCCACTGCTGCTTCCCGTTCATCTGATGTCACCCGCAAATGTCTTCCCGCTGAGGCTTGCGTCGCCAAGCGCGTACATTCCGGAGAATCATATATGTTCAGGTCAGCTAGACACTCGTATTCAGCCGATTTGAGATTTTCAATTTTAGATTTTATATTTAGGGACATTCTTCAAGAGCAACGATGACTTTCTTCAATAAAGACGAACAACTCGAACAATTAGGCAATGGCATTTTAGAGGCTACTTGGGCAGAATTTCCGACCTTAGCCCGCAATCAAATTGCTCTGACTTGGATTGTCTACGATCCGCCTGTACTGGTAAATACTGGTGGTGCCCTCACTCCAGATGCTTTTTGGAATCATCCAGTTCGTGGTTTTACCTATCGGGGCTTAGAACGAATTTATCCAGCCAGTGTGGTGAAATTATTTTACTTGGTAGCTGCACATGAATGGATGGAAAAACGCATGGTTCAACCTTCCAGCGAGTTAGACAGAGCCATGCGCGATATGATTGTAGACTCCAGTAACGATGCTAGTAGCTTGGTTGTAGATGTATTAACTGGAACTACATCTGGGCCGGAATTACCAGTGGGGCCATTTGAGACATGGAAGCATCAGCGCAACATTGTGAACCGCTATTACCAGTCTTTAGGGTGGCCAGAAATGGAAAGTATTAACGTCTGCCAAAAAACCTGGTGTGATGGCCCCTACGGACGCGAACGGGCTTTTTACGGACAGTTACTAGAAAATCGCAATATGGTGACGACTAACGCCACTGCTAGATTGTTGCATAGTATTGTCGGTGGTGTAGCAGTGTCAAGTGCGCGATCGCAAGCGATGATGACTGTACTTAAACGTAGTCTTAACCCTGATGATTTACCAAAAGATGTCGAGGAAGACCAAGTTACAGGTTTTTTAGGCGGTGGTCTTCCACAAACAGCACAAATTTGGTCTAAAGCGGGTTGGACAAGTCAAGTTCGCCATGATGCAGCGTATATTGAAATACCAGGTTATCGCCCCTACCTCTTAGTGGTATTTACTGAAGGCAAAGCGCACGCTATAAACCGCGCCATTTTGCCTTTTGTTTCTCAAAGTATTGCCGAAGCGGTTGCCAGCCTAAATTAAGAGGGGGAAGGGGATATCATCGCCCTCACCGCAGTTTCACAGGAAGTGACTTGCTCAAAATTCGCCTTGATAGTGGAAGTGGAGTTATAGACAATGGTCGTCCCGATGGTGCTAGAGACAACGCCGCAGGGGTGCTGGAGCCATTTTTTGGAAGCGTGATAGATTACTCGGTCAAGCCACCTACGGTTGGTAGTTTAGGCATCGGAAGACTATTTTACACCTTTAGACCCACTCAAGACCTTGCAGTCTCCATCGGCCCAGATATTCAGACGAATTATGAGGCGTTTTATAACTATCCATTTAGTCGTAATATCCAAATTACACCAACAATTCAAGTGATTGATAACGCCGGAAATCAAGGCAGCAACGGCACGATTTTGACAGGCACACTCCGTACAGTCTTTTCTTTTTAGATTCCTGTTTTAGGGTGGGTACTCTGCCTACCTTATCTCAAAACAAAAATTCTCGGTTTATTGATATTGTCCTACATTAGTAAGCATTTATGGAGAGACGGAATTTAGGCAAGTGGTTTATTGATATCTGCTACAAAACAATATAAATCAATAAATTAGTGCAACCATAACATAGGAATAACAAGATTTTGCTTTTTAAGGAAAATATATAGGTGACGCAAAACTACGGATGGCGTAATATGCTTTCGGCTAATTATTGCAAAATCCCTATTTTTATTTATTGGATTAATTTTGTCATCCGTTAAATTGAGGATTTATTTCTAAAATTGTTGCTGTCTAAATCTCTGTACACCCTGGGAATTAAGGATGTAGGAACAGTTTTTTTGATGTTAAATGTTAAGTATCGCCAAAAATTGGCTCAAGAACTGCAAAATCCATGATTAATTGAGGAAATATCCTTTGAGGAGTGAATGTGAATAATATTATTTTTCATAAAAGAGTTTCTGGCTTATTGAGTATGGCTGCTCTGGCGGCTCTAGGTGGTGGCTTGCCTGCTGTTGCTCAGACTGTTGACTCCACAACTCAAGAGTTTACCCAGTTTTCCGGAACTGAAGCATCTCCCAATCAGGCAAGCGTTGCAACTGTCTCAGTAGTAGATCAAGAAAATGTTTTAAATTATACTTACGATCGGGAGCAGTTTTCGGCGATCGCCACACCAGAAACCGATAGTCCTACACTTACACCCGTTCCTGGCACTGCGGTAACGTCATCTGCGGCGTTGACCTCCCAGCAACGACAGCCAACTCCTCAACCATCGGCTGCTCAAGTGGCTCAAGCAGATATTGATTTAGGTTCACCATTCAGCAGATCGGTCAGCTATATCGGTATAGCGGCAAATATTGGTGTGGCTGGTGAAAGCTCATCTTTGAGCGATGCCAATTTTATGGTGATCGGCAAAGTTGGTGTGTCAAATACTATTTCCGTACGACCATCAGCCGTAATTGGAGACGATACCACAATTTTGGTTCCTGTCACCTATGACTTTAACTACCAACGGCTATCAGATCCGTTTAGCGAACCGTTAGGTATTATCCCTTATGTCGGTGGCGGTGCAGCTTTTACAACTGGCGATGATTCAGACTTTAGTTTTATGCTAACTGGTGGCATAGATGTGCCGCTAAATCGTCAATTTACGGCAACAGCTGCTGTGAATGCAGCATTTTTTGATGAAACCGATATAGGTTTGACAATCGGAGTTGGTTATAACTTCGGTTTCTAAAAATCTCAGGTCTAGCGCTAAAAAAGATAGTAAAGCGATCGCCGGACATTCCCAAAAACTGCGATCGCCTTTCTTTATCTAGCTACGACTTTGTGCCTGTACAATTAACTCTTCTCAAATCTCGATTCGCCAAACATTGCACTTTGATTTCTAAAAGTGCGTTAGCGAAGCGGTACGGAAGGCGCTTCGCTTCTTTGTAATTTAATTCAAAGCTTCGTCTCTTTGACAATCAAACGCAACTACAAAGTTAGCTTCAGGGGAGCGTTGCTGTAGAAGTTGCAAATGACCGTCTGCATCAGAGCGACTACGGAATCGAGCTACAATCTCCCGTTGAGTGTCGGGAAGTAAACGAGCGACAACCCAAGAATTTAGGCGTTTTTTGTAAGTAAGTGTCTGCGTTTGCACAACAGGTTCGTTGTATTGCGTATTTTGTGTCATGATGAGGTTATCCATAAAGTGCTTGGCGAAGGGCGTTAGTGAGTCTCTTGGCGGGGATGCACTAATGCCTTATCCAAAAAAGATTGAAACCGATAACATAAGATTTGTCAATTGTCAATAACTAGAAATAGCGCCTATTTTTAGTCAGCACATGCAATTCACAAAAAACGTGCAGGAGTTAAGAATTACTGACGTAGCGACTAGACTAGAATACACCCTATTGGGAAAAGAGTTAAAGAACGCAAAAGCTGGAGATATGACTAGTATTTCCGCCCACGTGATTTGTATCAAAGCATAGAATTTAAACTAGTGCAAGTGGTTTGAGCGATTATTATCTCAGCAGACCTAACCTTGTAAGTCGATCCTCTAGTCGTACAAGTGTGTTAACAGGCGATCGCCTCTGCAAATCAACATCAGTAATTCTGGCAAAATGGCAACTTAGAGCAATGTCATGCCAATTATTATGTATTGAGACATTCCGGCAAATGGCAGCGCAAGCTCAAACAAGCTTCCACAAGCATGAATAAATCATGCTCGTGGAAGTTTTGATAATTGACTGAATCAGGAAGAATAAGAACCTAAAAAGAATGCTTTTGCATGATTTTTTCTTCCTTACTAAATAATTCTATTTTTGAAAACATAAGAACACTATTGAAGAAGATGAAGATGTAGATACATTCCAGTTTGGAATTTGAGCATTTCCTTTATCTTTAAAGATCAATATGCTACTTTATATCAACAGTATTATCAATTACTTGAAGAATACGAAAAATCTCAAACTCAACTACAACAGACTCACTCTGAATAAAAGCGATCGTAATTTCCACTACAAGACCAGCAAACCCAACTAGAGCAAGTACAAACATTGTAGCCACACTTAACGATTATGCCCTTACTGCCTTATGCTTTAGATTTACATTTCTTAAACTCATCTAACCAAAATGGTCAATAATTTTTAATATAAAAATTACTTTGTTGCCAATAACTATAATTGTTAATGGTGATACAATCGTATGATTGTAGAGATATAGACAAAGGGGGTGAAAATATTATGTTACCCAAAGTTGTACCCAACTTAAAAAATGTCTTCGCAAGTGCCGTCGAAGATTTTGGTATTCCTGGTATTGTGGCGATAGTTGCTCTGCCTTTTGCCATTCCGGTGGTAGCAGTTGCTGGTAAATCCATAGCCAAGACAGCCATTAAAGGCGGAATAATTGCCTATGAAAAAAGTAAGGGAGCGATCGCAGCAGTTGGTGAAAACTTCGCAGATATCGTTGCTGAAGCGAAGTCAGAACTTGCTGTAACTAATAACAACAGACGCCTCCGACGGATTAGGTAGGATCGGTTGGGAAAGTCATAACTTGCGAACAAATAATGCGCTGCATAGAAAAAGCAAAAGTCATGACATTATTTTCCCCAGAAAAATAACTCCTACCAGCACTAAAAATATCCAAATAAAATAGGTTCGCAACCTCACCACAACTATCTGATTTTTAATCAGATTAAGAAATTGATCCAAGTTGCAATAAAAGGAGAAGTATTGATGCAAACAAGGAAAGACGCGGCAATGTGGAGAACACTCAAATACATTTACCGTGTCTTTGTTTGTTTACGTCACGATATTAGTCTCAAATAAGGAACTGGGTACTGGAAGGGACTAGGAATTGGGGCATAAAAATTATGAATTATGAATTATGAATTATGAAATTTTCAGCCCAATCGCGTTCAGCATTCATAATTCTCATCAATTCCTAATTCCCGATACCCAATCCCCGATCCCCAGTACCCAGTATCCTTGGCGCTTGGTGTGCCAGCCCTATAGTAGTTTGGTTCGGAGCTTTTCTAGTAGACAACTACTGCTTAGTTGGCATGCCTTGATTGGGGCTGCCTTTTAATACTTATTCCAACCACTGCAAATATGCAGGGGGCAGGGATCTATGAGTGTAGGAGAGAAGAAATAATATTTTTTTCTCCCCATCCCCCATTCCTCTTCGCTTCAATACCGCAGATTCCGTCACAGTAGAGGAGGTGTGACAGACATGAGCAATTGGTACAAATTGGACACGCAAGAAGTTTTGCAACAACTGAGTAGCGATGCAACCTTTGGGTTGAGCGCAGCCGAAGCCAGTCGCCGCTTAGAGAAGTATGGTTTTAACGAGTTAATTGAGCAAGGGCAAAGAAGTCCTTGGCAAATACTTTGGGAGCAACTGACAGCCACATTGGTAATTATTTTGATTGTGGCTGCGGTTGTTTCTGGATTGTTAGGCGACTACAAAGATGCAGTGGGGATCGTTGCTATTGTTGTGCTGATTGCGGTTTTGGGTTTCAGTCAAGAATACCAAGCGCAAAAAGCGATCGCCACTCTCAAAAAGCTATCTGTGCCGAATGTCAAGGTACTGCGTAACGGTAACAGCGAGGAAATCTCTGCCCGCTATCTAGTACCAGGGGATATCGTGCAGTTAGAAGCAGAAGATATTGTTCCAGCTGATTGCCGCGTTCTGGAAAGCGTTGGTTTACGAATTCAAGAAACAACCCTAACAGGTGTATCAGAACCAACAGACAAAGACCCACACACTCTCTCCCAAGCAGATCTGCAACTCGCGGATCGCCACAATATGGTTTACATGGGTACAATTGTCACCTATGGGCGCGGTCAAGCTGTAGTGACAGAAACCGGAATGAAAACCGAGATGGGGCGGATTGCCTTGATGGTTCATGCGGTAGAGCCAGAACCAACCCGACTCCAGAAACGTTTGGATGAACTGGGAAAGGGGTTAGCAGTAGCTTCCCTAGTACTGGTAGCTGTGATTCTCGCTTTGGGAATGCTGCGCGGAGAGGACTGGAAAATCATGCTCCTGACCTCCATCACTTTGGTAGTGGCAGCTTTGCCCGAAGGCTTGCCAGCGGTAGTGACGATAGCTTTGGCTCTTGGTGCCCGGCAAATGCTGAAACGGCGAGCGCTGATTCGCAACCTACCTGCTGTGGAGACGTTGGGATCGGTGACGGTGATTTGCTCAGGCAAGACTGGCACTCTCACCGAAAACCGCATGACCGTTACAGTGCTTGATGTAGCGGGTCAGCGGATAGATTTAACTACCCGGATGCGTGCCTCTGTCGGAGAAAGAAGCCAAGAACGACCATTTCTGCTGTGCCAACCACCTGCAATATCCCTGCTTTTGGCTGGTAGTACTCTGTGCAACAACGCTTTGCTAGAGGCAGACACAGATGAGCCGCGTTACTTCCGTGCCGTAGGCGACCCGACCGAGGGTGCTTTGGTTATGGCTGCTGCTCATCAAGGACTGTGGAAAGCTGACCTGGAATATCTCATTCCCCGTGTAGCAGAAGTTCCCTATGACTCTCGGCGTCAGTGCATGACCACCATCCATAAATTCCCAACGATTCCATCCAAAATTCCCTGCGCTTTGGAAACAGTTTGGCATTGGAGCGAGAAAATCGGGGGAATGTCTTACATTGTCTTTACCAAGGGTACAGTTAATAGTCTGTTAGATATTTGCAGTCACATCTGGATCAATGGGCAGGCAAAACCACTGACCGAAATTTGGCACAGACATATTTCTGTCACCTATAGCCAGTTAGCAAAAAATGGTTTGCGGGTCATGGGTGCAGCTTTTCGACCTTTGCAATCTGCTGAAGAGTGGGAGGACGTAGAGCAAAACTTAATTTTCATTGGCATGGTCGGCATGAACGACCCAGCACGACCAGAAGTGCGAGACGCCGTACTCACCTGCAAGCGTGCTGGTATCCGTCCGGTAATGATAACAGGCGACCATCCCCTCACAGCTCGATTCATTGCTCGTGAGGTAGGTATTGCTACTGACAATCGCATCTTCACCAGTGAAGAATTGTCCAAATTAAATACTGAAGAATTGCGCTGTACGTTGGATGATGTATCTGTTTATGCACGAGTTTCCTCGAAACACAAGTTTGAGATTGTCGAGACTCTGCAACAACAGGGGCATATCGTCGCCATGACTGGTGATGGTATTAATGACGCGCCAGCTCTTAAAACGGCAGATATTGGTGTGGCGATGGGGATTCGGGGTACAGATGTAGCAAAAGAGGCAGCAGATATGGTGCTGCTAGATGATAACTTTGCTACCCTGGTTGCTGCCGTTAAAGAAGGACGTGTAATTTATGACAATATCCGCAAGTTTATTAAGTATCTGCTGAGCAGTAACGTTGGTGAGTTGTGGGTAATGCTGCTGGCTCCTTTTTTGGGAATGCCGTTACCGTTGTTGCCACTGCAAATTCTCTGGATTAACCTAACTACTGACGGTTTACCAGCCCTAGCTCTTGGTGTAGAACCAGCAGAGCGTGACACCATGAATCGTCCTCCTCATCCTCCCAATGAGAATATTTTTAGTCGAGGAATGGGTAGGGATATCATCTGGATAGGATTACTGATGGGATTTGTATCTCTGGGTACAGGCTACTGGTACTGGAAAACAGGCAACTCTGCTTGGCAAACCATACTGTTTACTACCTTAACTCTCTCCCAGATGGGTAATGCCTTAGCAATACGTTCAGAGCGTGACTCGTTGTTTAAAATTGGCTTGCTCTCTAACAAGCCACTGTTAGGAGCTGTAACTTTAACGTTGGGTTTGCAAATAGCAGTACTGTATGTTCCGTTCTTCCAAAAATTGTTCAACACAGCACCCCTGTCAGCAGTAGATTTAGCTATTTGTTTAGGTATAAGTAGCGTAGTTTTCTGGTGTGTGGAATTGGAAAAATGGGTTCTTCGTCGTAGCCAGACTCAGACCAAAAAGTTGCATCTGCTTTCAGAAACCAAGCAGGATAACGACGTCCAATTGCGTCAGCGTGCCAGTGGATCTGCTTTTGCATCACCACGTGTGCGCTTGTGTAATTCCTCGAAACCGCATTATCGCGCCTCTTCTTTACGTCTACATTTGCGTTTGAAAGCGAGTGGATACAAACGCAAATGATTTGATCCCCCCGACCCCTTTTAAAAAGGCAGGGCTGTTTCATTCCATAAAGGATGCCTTTGTCCTTGTTTTGTACGAAAATCTGTCACTTTCTTGAGTTCTGCGATCATCGTGGCAGTCATTGCTACTCTCGAAAAACACATTTATCATCTGATTCAACCATTTTCCTTTACAGAATGAAACAGTCCTGCTTTGCCACGATGGATGGGTGAGACACCTGTCCCAAAATAAAATCAAATATGCTAGTAAAACCGACCTTGTTTATTTTCTGCCAAATTGCCAAGTGATAACGAACTCATCCTGTTTGTCTCGCTGCTTTTTGTAGATGGAATTAAATAGACCATTCGGGAGCATCTTATGCAATTTCAAATTCGCATCTTTATGCAGCATCTTGTTAGCAGCGACGATGATAATCGCGGTAGTGGTAGATGAGGAGAAGACAATAGGTTTTGGGATAAATATAAATAATTTTTTGGTTAGTGACAAATAGCTTTTCAAAGACAAAATTGTTAGTTAAATGCAATTATGACTCTTCACTGCTAGCAGTTTTGTATTGACAATAAGCAAGCTTTTAGCTATTAATTTATCCCAATAGCTAGCCAACTGTTTTAAATAAAAAGCATATAATTGTGTAGAGACGCGAAACCAAGCTCCAGAAAAGCCTGTGGCGTACACGTCTCTACTCTCGTTTAATATTTATCCACTTCTTGTTTAGGCAACTTCCCTCAATTGCGGCTTTTCATTTACCTCTGGAACATTCAAAGTTAATTGTTCGGCGTGAGGCACTGCTGCTTGTTCCAAAATCTTCACTTCGATATTCACACTTACCAAATAGCTGCCTGTATCTGCACCAACTTCTTCAGCAACTAATTTAGCTAGGTCTGGACGTTTGGCAGTTAATGGATCGCGTAAAATACAGCGATCCCATTCGTGCTTGGCAGTCGGATTGAGGCTGAGAATGTAGTGCTTAATCATAGAACAAAACCTTGAACCCATCTTCCAGAAAGCTTTTAGATTGTAGAGACACGTACGCCGCAGGCTTCCCCATAAGCTAATTCCGCGCCTGTACACTTAAGTTTGTGGATGCTACCCCTCTATTATAGTACTAATGTACTAAATACGGGAGTGGGGGAGTGGGAGAGTGGGAGTGGGAGACGACCAACCACCAACCATCAACCACCAACCACCAACCACCAACTACTAACCACTAACAAATGACTAATGACCATTGACTATTGACCATTGACTGCTGAAGAATTTACCTTCGCGTCAATTTGAGATTTTAGTCTGGGAACATCATTTACCCAGATAGCTTGTTGTGCCACAGGAATGGAAATTCCGACTTGATCGAAGGCAATTTTCAGGCGTCGGCGAAATTCCCGTGCGACATCCCATTGTTTGAGCGGTTGTGTTTTAATCCACACGCGAATTAATAAACCGCGATCGCCAAAGTTATCTATTCCCAAAACTTGGGGCGTTTCCACAATTTGATGCTTCCATTGGGGATCTTCATCCATCTTGACAGCAACAGTCTTAATCAAATTCAAAGCCTGGTCAATATCAGTTTCGTAGGCAACTGGAATAGTTAAATCGGCCCGTGACCAACGGCTAGAAAGATTGGCAACAATTTTGATTTCACTGTTGGGAATGGTAATTAAGCGCCCTTCCGCATCTCGGAGTTGGGTCATCCGTAGATTCAGATTTTCTACTAAACCTCCGACATTTCCCACAGAAATCACATCACCTAAGGCATACTGGTCTTCAAGGATAATTAAAAAGCCGTTAATTGCATCTTTGATCAGGTTTTGAGAAGCGAGAGATACTGCAACACCAACTAAACTCGCACCTGCTAGCAATGGAACAACATCTATACCCAAAAATATCAAAGACATTAAAGTACCAACTCCCACTAAAGCAATGCCAGTGATACCTTTAGTAACACCAGAAATGGTAGAAACTCGTAACTGTAGTCTTTCAGAAGTTTCTGGAGTTAGCAAGGCACTACTGCTAACAAAAGCAGAGGTGAAACGGTCAATCAGGGCATAGCTCAAACGCACTGCTACATAAGTTCCTACTGCCACAGCAGCCAATTTCAAGGGAATTTGCAAACCAATGAAAATTCCTAGCTGTAGCGATCGCGTGTAGGGAAATAAACCCAGTATAAAGAAAGTTCCACCTCCCCAAACGGTTGCTTGAGCTAGCTGAAACAGCCGTTTCTTGACTTCTTGAATATTCCGATGTTGCTGGCGATTCAGTTGCGTTGTAATCGGTTGAGTTGTTGATGAGTCTGATGAATTTAGGTGTACTGGATACCATCTTGAGCGGCGTTCCCACCGAGAAAGTGACCAACTGATGACCATTATGGTTAGTACACCTCCAGCAGCAATTGCACCTTGACGAATTAAAAACTCTGGCTGCCGTTCCTGTTTTGCCTGCTTTAATTCTTCCTGTAAGTTTTCACTGATTTGAGTCGCCAACGCAAAAGCATTTTCTTGTCTTAGTCTGGCATCTTGGTCAGTAATAGTCATCAGGGGTTGGTTATTGACATGAATGACTGGTAATGCGTTTTCAGTCCGGATTTGCACATCAAGTTCCGCATTTGATTTTTGAAAGTAATCCTGGCTAATCCGATCTAAATTTTTTTGGATATTTTCCAAACGCTCAGTGATGTTCGCTTTTGGTGCAGCTACTTGAAATAAACGCTTACCATCCAAATAAACCCAGCCTGTGACTGTGCCTGTAACTGTTCTGCTTTCGGAGTCACTGCTCCTCAAATTCAGCTGTTGCAGATTAGGTAAAAAGGGAATCTGTGCTGTAGCTTTTGGCATTACTCCAACAGTTATCACCATTGAAGAGAAAGCGATCGCTACGAATTGAGAACGCAATGGACACCTCCTTTATCATTTCGATGCTGGGGATTGGGGATCGGGGATCGGGGATCGGGAATTAGGAATTGATGAGAATTATGAATGCTGAACGCGATTGGGCTGAAAATTTCATAATTCATAATTCATAATTCATAATTTTTATGCCCCAATTCCTAGTCCCTTCCAGTCACCAGTTCCTTCCAGTTGATGCTGACAAATCAACCTCAGTAATTGTACCTGTCCGCAGCTCAGTGTTTATCTGTATTTACTTTATGAAAAGTTTATTTTATTTTCATTTTTAGTTTGATAAAGGCAAACTATTCAACCTAGAACACCTGCTCTCAAAGAGGAGACGACACACATAAACCTGTTGCAGCAGTTACCTTTGCAGCCTTGTAGGGAAATGATAGAGGTAAAAAGAAAGATAAATTTAAAGCAAAGAAGTGGATGTTCTGGTTGAATTCGCATCTCTTAGAATAATCTAGTAGAGTGCGTGAAAATTTACGCAACTTTACTTACTTTGTATTGAGGAACTATTTAATGACCGCAACTTCTCCCCGATTAAAGCACGAGGTTAAAGACCTCGCCCTAGCTCCTTTGGGAAGACAGCGCATTGAATGGGCTGGACGCGAGATGCCAGTATTGCGGCAAATTCGCGATCGCTTTGCCCAAGAAAAACCCTTTGCGGGCATTCGCCTTGTGGCTTGCTGTCACGTCACAACAGAAACAGCAAATCTCGCAATTGCCTTGAAAGCTGGTGGTGCAGATGCTGTATTAATTGCCAGCAACCCCCTTTCAACTCAAGATGACGTCGCTGCTTGCCTTGTCACCGACTATGAAATTCCTGTTTTTGCCATCAAAGGCGAAGATAACGAAACCTACAGCCGCCACGTACAAATCGCTCTAGATCACCGTCCCAACATTATTATTGATGACGGTTGTGACGTGGTTGCCACTCTGGTACAAGAACGCCAAAACCAACTCGCTGACATCATCGGCACTACAGAAGAAACCACCACAGGCATTGTGCGGTTGCGTGCCATGTTCAAAGATGGCGTTCTCACCTTCCCAGCAGTGAATGTCAACGACGCCGATACCAAGCACTTCTTTGACAACCGCTACGGTACAGGACAATCAACCCTGGATGGCATTATCCGTGCTACCAACGTCCTGCTGGCTGGTAAAACCGTTGTTGTCGTCGGTTACGGCTGGTGTGGTAAAGGTACTGCTTTACGCGCACGGGGATTAGGTGCAAACGTGATTGTCACCGAAGTTGACCCCATCAAAGCCATTGAAGCTGTGATGGATGGCTTCCGCGTACTGCCAATGGCAGAAGCTGCACCCCTAGGCGATTTGTTTATCACGGTTACTGGCAACAAGCACGTCATTCGTGGCGAACACTTCGACGTGATGAAAGACGGTGCTATTGTTTGTAATTCCGGTCACTTTGATATTGAAATCGACCTGAAAGCCTTGGGTGCTAAAGCCAAAGAAGTGAAGACAGTACGTCCTTTCACCGAAGAATATCGCCTGCAAAATGGCAAATCAGTTGTAGTTTTGGGTGAAGGACGCTTGATTAACCTTGCCGCCGCCGAAGGACACCCCAGTGCGGTGATGGATATGAGCTTTGCTAACCAAGCTCTTGGTTGCGAATACCTGGTCAAGAATAAAGGTAAGCTGGAACCTGGTATTCACTCCATTCCCACCGAAGTTGATCAAGAAATTGCCCGCTTGAAGTTGCAGGCGATGGGAATTAAGATCGACTCCCTTACACCAGAACAAGTTGAGTACATCAATTCTTGGACTTCTGGCACCTAATCTTTACCGATAATTTACGTACAACCACAACAGAAAAGTTAAGCTTAAGCTAGGTTTTCTAAGGCTATTGCCTTGGGGTAGGCGTATTGCCTATCCCTTTTTTTTATTGATGTTGCTTGTTGGTTGGAATAAATATAGTGCAATACGGTTCAGATAATACCAATTTGAAAAAAGAATGCAACATATAGATAAGACCCCTCCCCAACCCTAAGGGAACTCGCGGGGAGGGGGCCGTCACCACGGGTGGGGTTATCTGCCCTTAAACATTTTTTGAATCGGTATAAGATAATTTGACTAACGATAAAATTTGTAAAGACGTTGCATTGCAACGT